>NZ_CAUUWA010000002.1 GCF_963548695.1 uncultured Fretibacterium sp. | reverse complement strand
TCCTGAGCCTGATGATCTGCCTCCGACAGAGGCCCATAAGCAGACGGCCAGCTCTGGTAAAGCCCCTGATGAAGCCCCTGGTAAAGAATCTAAGCGACCAACACAACTCGCATACGCTCGTTGGTTGTCTGCTTATAAGCTCGAAAACGCAAATCAGAGATTTGCTTTCTCGCTTATAAGCGATTCGCACAGCTCGTTCCTCGCTGGCTCTCTGCTTATCTGCGGCTGTAAGCCGCAGATGCTGTGCCGGTACGGCAAAGCCGTAAACCTTCGGTCCGCTACGTCGATACGCGGCATAGTTGCCGCGTATCGATGCAGATGGTTTATAGCCTCGGCTATAAACCATGACCTTGATGCGCTTGATCTCTTTTTGTGACAATGCCACTCGCTCCTGCTCCATACCCGAGTATTACCAAAAGACCTACCTACCGGGGAGGGGGGGTGGACCGAAGGTTTAGCGAAGCTACAATTTTCTCTGACTACTTATAGGGTGACATTATCACAGAACAACGACACGCAAGCGAAATTTGCTTGACATTGCCCTGTGGGTAGGGTATAAACGGTCTGTAGAAGAGACGTTGATTTCCCGGACTCCGGGAGTGGAGAGGAGGATACCCGAATGCGGCGCTGCGGATGCACCTGAGGAGGCTGTTTGGATGCACGGGATGCATGCCGTGGTGGGATTCCTTCGGAGCCGTCCATTTCGGGCCGAACTCTCCAGGATTTGATTTGATCGATACCCGATCAGATTTCGGCGCGCCTGTTTTGTGCGCTGTCGCTTTTTGAGGAGAGGCCGCCCATTGGGCCCTTCCTTATTTATACTTCGTCCTTTACGAATCCCCCTCGTTCTTTTCCCGTTTTTTCACCCTTCACAAAACGACGCAATATTTCATGGCAGCGGATGCCCGAGGGAGAGGGGCTCGCCGCTTCGAAGCCATTCCCCGAGCGCTCCAGTCCCGGCCATAACCCGCCGGGGGCGGGAGCTTTGTGGGAAGGGGTTGGGTCCGCTCAAATCCAGGAGGGGGTGACGCCGTCGCATGCTCTATGCAGGCATCGACATCGGCTCCACGGCCAGCAAGGCCGTGGTGATGAATGACGGCAAGGATGAGATTCTGGCCCGCAAGCTCATGCCCAGCGGATGGAACGGCCGGGAGACCGCGGAGACGCTTCTTGCCTGGCTGCTCTCCCTGGGCTGTGCGAGGGAGGAGCTCCGCATCACGGCCACCGGCTACGGGCGCGTCTCCGTCCCCTATGCCGACGACACGCTGACGGAGATCACCTGCCATGGCAAGGGGGCCTGTTTTCTCGGTGGCGAGGACCTCACCGTCATCGACATCGGCGGCCAGGACACCAAGGTGATCCTCGTAAGGAACGGCCGCGTCGTGGACTTCATCATGAACGACAAGTGCTCCGCCGGGACGGGCAAGTTTCTGGAGATCATGGCCAACCGCATGGGGGTGACCCTGCCGGAGCTGTTCGAGCTGGCGGAGCGCGGACGGGAGATCACGATATCCTCGATGTGCACGGTCTTCGCCGAGTCCGAGATCGTCAGCCTGATGGGGCTGGGCACGCCGAGGGAGGACATCGCCTGTGGCGCCGTCCGCTCCGTCGTCGCCAAGGTCGCGGTGCAGGCGGCGCGGAAGGCCGCGGCCGACGCCTACTTCCTCACCGGGGGGTTCTGCGACAGTGCCATGGTGCTGCACAAGCTGTCCGAGGCCCTGCACGCTCCGGTGAACACGCACCCGGACGCCCGATTTGCGGGCGCCATCGGGGCTGCCCTGCTGGGCAAATGAACCTGCAGATAAACCTGTTTGAGGAGCTGGAGGAGCAGCGCCGCGAGGCCTATGTCCGCGCCGTGCTGCGGGCCTCCGGGACGGACGACGTCGTGGGCGTCATCGGGGGCCGCGTTCCGCTGGAGCTTCTGCACGCGCTGGACCTCATGGTCCTCCCCGTGTACGGCGTGGACGGGGAGATCCTGAAGTATTCCAGGGAGGAGGGCCTGTGTCCCATCATCGACGCCACCTTGACCTACGCCAGGACGGACCGGTGCCCGCTGATCCACAGCTCCCGCCTGATCGTCGTGGACGACGGCTGCCCGATCATGGCCCGCGAGGTGTCGCGGCTGCCGGGCAGGGAGGTTCACGTCTACCGCACGGAGGACCCCATGAGGCTGGAGCGCCTGACGGAGACGCTGGAGCGCGTCTACGGGCGCAGGCTCGACGACGGCGCGCTGGATGCCGCAACGGCGGAGTCCAGGCGCCTGACCGGGCTGCTCTTCGACCTGAAATACCACTCCGGCCTAGATGGGCGGAGTGTCTACATCCTGGAATATTATCTCAACTTTCTGCCCGTTCCGGAGCGCCTCGAGGTCCTTCGGCGGGCGTCGGAGACGGCGGAGTTCTCGGCGGCGCCGGTGGACTTTCTGCCGGTTCGGGTGCAGAGCGGGGCGGGGATCTACCGTCAGCTGGATCGAAGGCTGAGCGGGAGCTTTTACCGCATCCTGGAGGGGGATGGTTGCCAGGGCTGTGCCCAGGAGGTCGTCCCCGGGGAAGGGAGGGATTTTCTGCGGGCCAAATACGATCGCAAGAGAGGTTCTGACGTTTTTTTCGACTACGTTTACCCGAACTGTCCCTTTGGAGAGGGGACGGAGATCGGGTACGAGTGACCGAGGGGTCAAAGAGAAAGAGGGGGATGACTTATGACCGATTACAGGGCGATGTGGGAGGGCCTGGGCATGGACGTGAACACGCACGACCTGCTGTGCGAGGCGCTTCCTCAGGCGTTTGGCGACGTCTATCTGTCGCAGGGGAACAGGCCGGAGGGCATGGACTATTTCAACATGGTCGTGGCGGAGATTCACGGCATCCGTCCGATGGAGTTGGTCGAGCACCAGAAGAAGGGGGGCAGGGTCGTCGGCTCCTTCTGCATCCACGTCCCGGACGAGGTGGTGGTGGCCGCGGGGGCCATCGCCACGGGGCTGTGCAGCGGTTCGCAGTTCTGGGTGCCGGGCGGGGAGAAAAAGCTCCCCACCGCGACCTGCCCGCTCATCAAGGCCTCGCTCGGCGCGCGCTTCGACCGCACCTGCCCCTTCTTCCGCCTCGCGGACCTGTTCGTCGGGGAGACGACCTGCGACGGGAAGAAGAAGGCCTGGGAGATCCTGGCCGAGGACGCGCCCATGTACATCATGGACATCCCGCAGATGAAGCGCGAGAGGGACTATGCGCACTGGAGGGACGAGATCCACGGCTACATCCGCAGACTGGAGGAGCTGACGGGCAACCGGGTCACGGAGGGCAGCCTGCACGACGCCATCGTGCTGCTGAACGGAAAGCGCCGCGCCCTCCGGAGGCTTTCGGACTTCCGCAAACTGGACGCCGTCCCCATCAGTGGGAAGGACGTCCTCTTGATTACGCAGATCGCCTTCTACGACGACCCCGGGCGGTTCACGTCGATGGTGAACAAGCTCTGCGACGAGCTGGACCAGCGGGCCCGCGCGGGCGTGTCCGTGTTTCCGAAGGGGGCGAAGCGCATCCTGTTCACGGGGACGCCGCTCTCGATCCCCAACTGGAAGCTGCACCACATCGTCGAGAGCCTCGGAGGGGCCGTCGTGTGCGAGGAGATGTGCACCGGCATCCGCTACTACGAGCGGTGCGTGGACGAGGACGGCAGGACCCTGGACGAGATGGTGGACCGCCTGACGGAGCGCTATCTGGGCGGCATCCACTGCGCCTGCTTCACCCCGAACTCGGAGCGCATCGACGACATCCTGCGCCTGGCCCGCGAGTACCGCGCGGACGGCGTCATCGACGTCAACCTGAAGTTCTGCAACATCTACGACACCGAGGGATATTTCGTGGAACGGGCCCTGAAGGACGCGGGGATCCCGGTGCTGGGCGTCGAGACCGACTACACGGACCAGGATGCCGAGCAGCTCAAGACCCGCATCGGGGCGTTCCTGGAGATGCTGGGCGGGCGATGAACGATGGGTGAGGGTCGATGAGTGAATCCACGGAGGCGCGGCACTACGTGCTCTTTCCGGACGTGAAGAACGCTCAGTCCCTGTACGAGCTGATGAAGGCGGCCGGGGTCCGCTGCACCTTCGCCCCGACGCCGCGTGAGGCGGACCGGTGCTGCGGTCTGGCGGTCCTTTATCAGGATGCCGGCGACCGGGAACGTATCGAGCGCATGGCCGCGGAGAACGGAGTCCAGGTTCTGCGGTTCTTCGACGGTGCGGCCGGCGACCCGGAGCGCATGAAGTTCTGCTGACGGGCGGGAGAGGACGGGGAGGATGAAGGGAGGCCGAGCCGGTCCGCGGTGCGGTTCCCCTTCATCCCTCCTGTGCCTCCTGGTGTGTACCGCCTTGCCGTTCGGAAGCTCCTCGAGGGCGGAGACGTTTGGTCCCGACCTCCGCCGCATGCCCCCTTGGGCTTGCCTCCTCAGGTTCGGGGTAGCAGATGGTGTTTTACGGAAAGCTCGTCATTGAGGACGATGACGGAAGTTGGAGCGAAGTTCCAGGTTCTGACAATTTGCTGGTGCGGTTATATCGGCATTCCAGTAGCGTTCCACTTCCGCCCGGGCATCGTCCCTGGAGAGGTTGAACTTTCGGGCGATTTTTGTGACTGCCTCATCGAATGAAGCTCCATATTCACGGCACATCTCAATGGCCCCCTGCATATTACCCTCAGCGCGGTTTTCCCTGCCAATCCTCTTTTCGCGCCTTAGCGTAACCGTCTCCTGGTCAAACAACAACGTCATGATGTTCATGACCTCCTTTTCGCGGCTCTCAAGATATTCCTTCAGCACGTTTCCATCCTTGCAGATGCGTATGGTCTCCGTCAGCGCCTTCTTCGTCAACCCGTAAAGTTCCCGCTGCTGGTTGAAAACCTTGCAGAATGCCACGTATTGACTGATGATGTCGTCCTTCCCGTTGCCGTACAACGCCTTGACACCCAGTTCAAGATCGCCCGGATCGCCCTGGAACAAATCCCTTGACCACAACAGCCTGTCTGGTTTCGTGCCTCTCTCCCCGGTGTAGATAACGTAAAACTCCGGCCTTGGCACAGCCACGACGGCGCTGTGGTACAGGTCTGCCTCTATATCGTCCAAGTAGTCCTTCAAGACCTGCACAAAGTACAGCAGGGTGCGGATGACAATATTCACGCTCCAGGTGCTCTGGGCTTCCACGAGGACCATCAGCCTGTTGCCGACGATGAAGCTCAGGTCGTTGTAGATGCCGTCCGTCAGGATGTTTCCGATGGTGACATCCTTCAAATGGTCTCGGGAGTCATCGGAGCGCCATATCCACTTCTTCTTCGTAAAGCCGGATCGATTCGTCGATGATCGCATTGTCCGGCATCCCGTTTGCGAGATCGTCCGCCACCCAATGCCCGTCGTCAGCCTGTGCCGAGAGCACGGGGATGGACGGCTTTCGTTCCTGGGCGATCAGAAAGAGCTTCTTGATGACGAAATAGGAATGGCTGGCCATAAAGAACTGGATTCCACGGCTTGCCAAAGTCGCCACGATGTCGAGGAGTGCGGAAATCGCCGAGGGATGTAAGGCGGACTCCGGCTCATCGAAAAAGACGATTGCGTCAAGGTCGAGATAACGATTGCCAAGCAGCGTATCGAGAATGGCAATTTTCTTGATTCCCTCCGCTGTCACTCCAATGGAGAACCTCTGGCTTCCTTTTCTGAACTGCCAACGCCCCGAGGCCTCGTCGTACTCGATGCGGCCGCCGAGGATGTGCTCCAGGTTTTGGCGCGAGACGGCGAATTCGGGATAATTTCTTCCCTTTTGAGTGGATTGGCGCAGCGCCCTGGCGAGGTCCAGATAGGTGTCGTCAAAACCGAACAGCTTGTCCTGTTCTCGGGACTTCAGGATGATCTGTTGCAGGGACAGAATTTCCTTTGCCGGAAGGAAGATGGAGTTGCTCGACCTGGGAGGAATTCCATTTTTCAACGAGGTAATCTGCTTGGTCGTATCCCTGCCGAAGCTGTAGGAGAAATACTCGTCGTTGAACCGCACGGCACAGGACAAGGATGCGGCTCCCTTTGCAACCAGATCGCCGATCTTGTCCGGCTGGAAGGTCCCATAAAGCTTTTCCACAAGGATCTCCGCCTCCGTTCTCCGGTCGTCGCCACGTTTGTATTCTTCGATCGTCCGCATGGCACTGTACAGGACTTTCAAAAGAAAGGTCTTTCCGGAGTCATTGCCTCCGATCACCAGATTTATGGGGCCGAGTCCCATCCATTCCAGATGGGAAATTGGGCCGAAATTTTCGAGTCCGATGCCGTCCAGCATGGGTACAATACCTCCGTTCCTGTAAAAATCACGCAATGCGTTGACGTTTCGGATGGCCGAGGAGATGGATGACGATTTCCGTCGGCTGTCTGCGTCAGAAATACAACATCCGCTCTCCCGCTCAAACCTGTGCATATCGGAATTGTAACGTATCGTTACCGGTTCGGGAATAGAACACCGCATTCCCGACAATCCCTTCTCTACAATGCAATTCCCCCTCTCCGAGAACTTTTCCCTCTCCCATATTGTTCGTGGGGCAAAATCCGTGGGGATTTCACCGATTTTCCGTTCCGTGAATCTCTGTTATACTTTCCGCAGGGCGGAGCCTCTCCGCCAGGAAAGTATCCTTCCGTTAACCTTCCGTATTTTTGCCGGTCGGGCGGAGAAAGGGGCGAACGAGACATGACGTCGGCATTCACATGACGCGGCGCGGCGCTTTGCACGGGCTGCATTCTTAACGATATGTCCGTCATTTCGTTCGTCCGGAACGTGTGCCTCCGCCCTGGGGTCCTCCGAAGCCTTTGATCCGCTGATCCTTGAAGGCCCCGGCGGCTTGGGCGCTTTGCCCCGAACGTCGCCGTATCCGCCGCGTTTTTGCCGGCTGAACGTGAAACTCCGTTTTGGACCATAGTCAAGCATGAGGGCCTTTGCACCCCCTCATGTCGTTGTGTCCTTCGAGCGTGTGTCCCCTTTCGTCGGGGGCTGTTGGCGGCGTGTTCGCGCCGTTTGGATGATCGTATCTGTTTTTCAGGGAGAGTGGTCAGTGATGAGAAAGTGGAGCAGGTCGTTGTTTGCGGTATTGTTCGTGCTGTGCCTTGCGGTGTCGGCGCAGGCGTCCCTCTTCTTCGGTCCGAATATCGATGCCGTCGACCAGGCCTATGTGAAGGAGAAGGTTGGACAGCCGGGGTTCGTGCTGGTGGACGTCCGCACGGAGGACATCTATAACGGAAAGTCGCCGCGCGAGGGGATCCCGGGCGGGCACATCGCCGGGGCCATCAACTTCCCCCTGGCGAACCTGAAGGCGGAGGGGGCCGCGGAGGCCCTGGAGAAGGCCGGAATCGTCAAGGATGCCGAGATCATCGTTTACTGCAACAGCGGGAAGCAGAGCGGCCAGTTCGCCGAGGCGCTGGTGGAGGACTTCGGCTTCGACGCTGCCAAGGTGAAGAACTACAAGGGAAGCGTCATCGATTGGAGCAAGGATCCGGCCAACAAACTGGAGCCGGAAGGCCACGAGTAGCCTGATCACAGAAGCGGGGGATGGGGCCCACCCACCCCCTGCACTGTCTTTTCAGGCGACCGCCGCAAGGAGGGGATGGGGTATGTCCGCGGGACCTGGAACCTTGCCGTGAAGAGGTTGGCAGTGACGGCACGGTCGAGGTCACCGTCGGTGTTCGACTCAAGTCTGTTCCGTGTTGCGCCCCGGCCTCGCAGCGGGATTGAAACGAAGAGGACGACTTTGTCGTCGGAAAGATGAGGAAGAGACCAAGAGACCGTGAGAAAAATTCTTTGCTTTGCGTGCCTTGCATCCTTGATGCTGCCCGCCGTCTGCTGGGGCGCGGATTTCCCGACGGCCTCCACGGAGGATGTCGCCGCGCTCGTCGGGAAGGGGGACGGGGTTCTGGTGGACGCCCATCACCCCGATATCTTCAACGGGTGGGCGCTGGACGGCCTTTCCCGGGGCGGGCACATCAAGGGGGCGACGGACTTCGCTTACACGTTCCTGACCTGCGGCTATGACGAAAAGGCTCTCTGAAAGCGCTTCTGGTTTGGCCCGTCTTCTTGGGGGTAACGGCGCTGGCCTTTGTCCTCCAGGTCCTTAAACTAGCGATTCTGCACGTGAAGGACGGAGGAGTGCGAAGATGAGTTCGGGAGGAATGCGCAGCGCGGCGCATGGAATTTTCGTCGTTGCGGCCGGATTTTTGATGGAGGCGGCGACCGTCGTCGCGCCCATGTTCTTTTCCGTCTCCAGGTTCGTATCCTCGAACCTCGTCGGGACGGCCTTCGTCGCCTTCGCCCTGGGGCCCGTCTACGGAGGGCTGTTCGCCCTGGGGACGAACGTACTGCTCCATTACGCAACGGGCGGCGGAGGACCTGTCGGGTATGTACTCGCCGTGAGGGCGATCGAGGCGTTTGCGGTCGGATGGATCGGACGGCGGCGATGGGGGTGGGGCGTCCCCGTCGCGGCGTCCCTCGTAGGCGCCGTCGTGGTGCCGCCGGTTACCTTCGTCCTCGCGTATTTTTGGGGAGGCTTCGGGACGGAGCTCGGATTTGCCGAATGGTTCGGCAGGGAATACGCCGTGTTTTTCAGGCGCGAAAGCCTTTATGTCCTGCAAAAATACTTGTTTTCCTGTTTTCTGGGCTACATCCTGGCTCTTGGGGTCCGTCGCGGAAAGAGCGTATGAGGAGAAGCGCAAGCGTATGAGAATGGAGGAGCGTGTAAGAATGAGGACGAAGATGAGGTACCTGATTCCGTTATGGCTGTGCTTGTTTTGGGCGGCCTGCGGGATGGCGTGGGGCGCGGCGCCCTCGATCCCGGTCCAGGACGCGGACAGGCTGCGGGGCGGAGCCGTACAGTTCGTCGATGTACGGGAGGAGTACCAGTTCATCGGCTGGGACTCCGAGGAGGGGCCGGGCGGCCATATCGCCGGTGCGATGGACTTCCCCGCCTCGTGGCTGAGCCTTGGCGTGAAGCCCGCTACCCTCGACACCGAGCTGACCCGCCGGGGCCTGAAGAAGAATGTCAAGACCGTCCTGTACGGCAATGGCTCGTTGGAGCCCTCGATCGTCGATCGGTATGCCGGGCTGGGATTCGAGGACCTCGCGGTGCTGGAGGGGGGATATCGGGCCTGGACGGATGCCGGGCTTCCCACCGAGCGCCTGGAGCATTACGAGCTCCTGGTCCATCCCCGATGGGTGGAGGAGCTTGCGGCGGGGAAAAATCCTCCGACCTTCAAGGGCGGAGACTTCAAAATCGTCGAGATCTATCTGAACGACAAGGGGAAAGACGCTTACCTCAAAGGACACATCCCCGGCGCCGTCGCGTTGGACGACTCGCTCAACCATGTCCGGGGCCCGAGGACCGTGTCGGAGATCGAGGCGCTGCCCCACGGAGAGCAACTTCGCCTGTGGAATCGCCCCTCGGACGAGGTCATCCGGCAGAAGCTGGAGTCCCTTGGGATCACGGCGGACACGACCGTCGTCCTTTACGGCTCCGAGGTCGCGACGACCGCGGCCTATCGCTGCGGACTGATCCTGCGCTACGCGGGGGTGAAGGATGTGCGCTTCCTGAACGGGGGCAGGCCCCTCTGGGAGGCCGAGGGACGTCCTCTCGAGCCTGGCGAGGTCCCCTGGGGTCCCTCGAAGGAATTCGGGGCGAAGATTCCCCAGAATCCCCAGATCATCATCGACTACGACGAGGAGCTGAAGCTGGTGTCCGACCCGAAGGCGGTCATCGCCTCCATCCGGAGCTGGGACGAGTATCTCTGTGGCAAGAGCGGCTACACCTATATCGGCGAGGCGGGCGACGTCGCCAATTCCCGTTTCGGCTACGCCGGCTCGAACCCCTATGCCATGGAGGACTATCGCAACCTGGACAACACGATGTTCAACGCGGACCTCATGGCCGCCCGATGGCGGAGATGGGGGATCGTTCCGGACAAGGTCGTCTCGTTCCACTGCGGGACCGGATGGCGCGCCAGCGAGACGTATTTCTATGCTTGGGCCATGGGGTGGCCGGACATCAGGGTCTACGATGGCGGCTGGTACGAGTGGCACAAGGTTCCGGACAGCCCGCGCAAGCCGAAGGGCCTGCCCGACGATGCCCCGGAGCGGAGCCCTGAGTCGTTCTTTGCCCCCGCCGCCAGGTGACGCCGGTTCCTCATGAGCTGGAGAATCGAACCTGAAATTGCCGACATCCTGCGTCGGGGGGCCGACGGGGAGGGGCTGGAACACGGCCAGGCCGTCGCGCTCCTGTCCCTTCCCCTGGGGTCCCGGGAGGTTGCCGCCCTCATGCAGGCGGCGGAGGAGCTCTCGCGGGCCCAGTTCGGGGACAAGGCGGAGAACCACTTCCACATCGGGGTGAACGCGGCGCCCTGTCCCCTGAACTGTCTGTTCTGTTCCCTGACGAAGCGGGCCGGGATATTCAAGGAGGCCGTGGAGTTCCCCGACGAACAGGTGCTGGAATGGGCCCGGTACGGGGAATCGCTTGGGGCCGATGCGCTGAACATCATGACCACGGGGGATTTTTCCTTCGAGCGCCTGCTGGAGATCGGTCGCCTCCTGAAGCGGAACGTGTCGGTCCCCCTGGTCGCGAATACCCGGGACATCAGCCACGCCGAGGGAGAGGCCCTTCTGGAGGCTGGGTTCGTGGGGGCCTACCACGCCGTCCGGCTCGGCGAGGGGCGTGTGACGCCCCTGGATCCCCAACGCCGCATCCGGACCATCCGGGTGCTGAAGGACGTGGGGCTGAAATGGATGAACTGCATCGAGCCCGTCGGGCCGGAGCATTCCGTGGAGGAGATTGCGGACCTCATGCTTCTGGCTCGGAAATACGGCGCGACCTTCAGCGGCGTGATGCGGCGCATCAATTTTCCGGGGTCCCCGATGGAGCCCTATGGGATGATCACCGAACGGGAGATGGCGCGCATGGTGGCGGTCTCGCGGCTGGTGATGGGGACGGGGCCCAGGGCGCACTGCACTCACGAGCCCAATGCCATTTCCCTTGCGGCCGGTGCGAACCTCTTTTTCCCGGAGGTGGGGTCGAGCCCCAGGGACGGGGAGGCGGACACGGGCAAGGGGAGGGGCAGCACCGTGGAGCGCTGCAGGGCCATGCAGCGGGAGATGGGCTGGAACCCGGACCTGCCGTCGAACTGCTTTCCCTATTGTTGGGTTTTTTGTTGTGTAAGCATCCGGGTTTTTTTTTTTGCCGGGGCCCCCTGGGTATTTGTTCCGTGGGTGGGGTTGGGGGCTACGCCCCGAGACGTTTTATTTGCAAGGAGGAAGTTTTCGTTGAGCAGGATATTTTTGTTGAGTGGGAAGTTTTCGTTGAGTAGGAAGTTTTCGTTGAAGAATTTTCTGTGGTCTTTAGCAGTTGTTTTGACCCTGACGGCATGGTCCGTCCCCACTTGGGCGGCCGAGGGGTTCCGGGTGGGGACGTGGAAGACGGCGCAGACCATCGCCCCGTTCTTCTACCAGGATTATCTCCCCGGGGGGGCCGAGGTCCTGTCCTTCACCAACCCGGCGGACCAGAAGACCGCGCTTCTGGCGGGGAGCCTGGAGATGTGCGGCACGACCCTGGCCCACGCCATCCACTCCGCGTCTCAGGGACAGCCGGTGGTGCTCGTGGCCGCGCTGTGCAACAAGTGCTCGGCCCTCGTCGTCGCCAAGGACGGACCGGTGAAGAGCGTTGCCGACCTGAAGGGCAGGCGGATCGGCTATGTGCCGGGGACGATGCACGAGATCCTGCTCCGGGAGGCGCTGACGCGCAGCGGGCTCTCCCCGGATACGGACGTCGAGCTGATGCGCGTGGACTTCTTCGACATGGGCACGGCCCTGTCCCGCGGGTCGATCGACGCCTTCCTCTCCGGGGAGCCGTTCCCCACCCTGGCGGTTCGCGAGGGGTACGGCCGTATTCTCGCCTACCCCTATTATGAGGACAGCGTGGGGACCATCAACGCGGGGATGCTGACGACGCGGGAGAACGTTGAGAAGCACCCCGAGCGGGTTCTGGAGCTGGTGCGCGCCCATGTCAAGGCCACGCTGTTTTTGCAGAAGAACCCCGACGCCTGGCTGGACAAGGCGGTATCGTTCGGCACGGAGCGTGCGATTTTGGACCTGGCGGCGGAGAACATCGAATTGGCCTGGCTCATCGACGAGAACTTCGTGGAGAGGGCCAAGGCCCTTGGGGCGCGGATGGAGGCCCTGAAGGTAATCGACCGCCAGCCGGACTACGACACGCTCTTCGACCTGAGCTTCGTCAAAAAGGTGAGGGAGGAGCTGGGGCTTTGAGGAAGGGCTCGGCCCCCGTCGTCCTCCGCCTGCTGCCCTGGCTGCTGCCGGCCGTGCTGTTGGCGGCGTGGGGCCTTGCCGGCGCAACGGGCTGGATGCCGGGGTATCTCCTCCCGGAGCCGGGGAGGATTGCCGGCTCCTTCTCCCTTTATCTCTTCGGGCAGGCGGGGAGCGCCCCCTACGCGGGACGCTTCTCCATCGACGCCGCGGCGAGCCTGGCGAGGGTCTCCATGGGGTTCGCCGCCGCCGTGCTCCTGGGCGTACCCCTGGGGGTCCTCTCGGGGCGCAGCCCGACGGTACAAAGCCTTCTGGGCACGACCATCGACGGGGTCCGTGCGGTTCCGGGGATCAGTTGGCTGCCCCTGGCCATGGCGTGGTTCGGCATCGGGCTGGGGACGACGGTGTTCCTGATCGCCCTGGCGGCGTTCTTTCCCATATACCTCAACACGGCGAGTGGTGTGCGCTGTGTCGATCCCATCCTGAGCCAGGCCGGGGCGATGATGGGCGTCGGGCCCCTGCGGAGTGTCTGGACGATCCTGATGCCGGCGGCCATGCCTCAGATCCTGGCCGGGCTGAGGCTGGGGCTGGGGACCTCCTGGGCCTATCTGGTCCTCGGGGAGCTCACCGGGGTCCCCAACGGACTGGGAGCGGTCATCATGGACGCCAGAATGCTGGGCCGGGTGGACATCATCATCGTGGGGATCGTCGTCATCGCCGTGATGGGACGGCTGAGCGACCTGCTGCTGACGGCCTCGATGCGGGCGTGCTTCCGTTCGGCCCGGAGGCTGACATGAGCGGGCGTCCGATCCTCTCCCTGAGGAACCTCTCGAAGACCTTCCGAAACGGAGGAGGCTCCCTGGAGGTTCTGGCCGAGGTGGACCTCGACGTCGCCGAGGGGGAGCTGGTGTGCCTGCTCGGCAAGAGCGGCTGCGGCAAGAGCACGCTGCTGCGCCTCGTCGCCGGGTTCCTTTCGCCCGACTCCGGGAGCGTGGAGGTTGGAGGGGGGCGAATCGCGGGGCCGGGTCCGGATCGGTGCGTGGTGTTCCAGGAGGACGCCCTCTTTCCGTGGCTGACCGTCCGGGAGAACGTTGCCTTCGGCGTGATGCGGACGATGCCTCGGAAGGTCCGTGACGCGGAGGTGCGCCGCTGCCTGGAGAAGGTCGGCCTGGAGCCCTTCGGCGGCAGCCTTCCCCGGGAGATCTCCGGGGGGATGAAGCAGCGGGTGGCGCTGGCCCGCGTGCTGATTCTCAGGTCGAAGGTGCTTTTGATGGACGAGCCCTTCGGCGCGCTGGACGCGCTGACCCGCGGGGAGATGCAGGGGCTGTTCCTGTCCCTGATGCGGGACACGAGGGGGACATCCCTGTTCGTGACCCACGACGTGGAGGAGGCCGTCACGCTGGCGGACCGCCTCCTGGTGATGGGCGGTTCGCCGGGCCGCATCCGTGCCGATATCCCCGTACCGCTTCCCCGGCCCAGGGAGCGGTCCGACGGCGGTTTCGTCCGGCTCTGCCGTGAGGTCCGGGAATTGCTGGGGGCGGAGACGGCCTGAATGCCATTCTTTCATCTGGGCACGAACGGCCTCCCTTACCGGGAGGCCGAAGCGTTTTGGGGTTTGATCACAGCTCGCATCCGGAGGTAATCCAGAAATTGAATTGTGTTCACACGGATCCTCCGAGCAGGCCCTCCAGACAGGCCCGGGTCGCCGAGCCGTACGGGTGCCGTTCCTCCAGAAAGGCGTGCAGGTCGTCCGGGGTATCGAGGTCCCGGTACGAGTCCGTCTCCGCGCAAACGCAGCCCAGCTCTCGGGCCCGCTCCAGTGTGCCGAGCCGGACGCCGCCGCTGCCCCATGGGGCGGAGATGTCGAAGAGCTCCGGGATCGCCCTTTTCAGACCGATGAGCCAGTAGCCTCCGTCGGGGGTCGGGCCCAGGACGACATCGGCCTCCGCCAGGAGGTCGAACGCCCTGCGGATGCTGTCGGGCCGCATGTGGGGGATGTCCGTCCCGACGATCGCCGCCCGTTCGTACCCCGCCTCGAAGGCGTCCCCGGCCGCGGCGAGCATCCGGTCCCCGAGGGTACGGCCCCGCTGTTCGCGGAGCTCGAGGGCGGCGGGGATCAGAGCGGAGTACGCCTCGGGCCGGCCGCTCCCCGTCCAGTAGAGGAAGAGGTCCGCCCGGTCCCGGAGCTCCAGGGCTGCGGCGAACGCATCGGCCCAGAAGCTCCGGTGCAGGGCCTCCCTCTGCCTTTCGTCCAGCAGGGGCGAGAGGCGCGTCTTGGTCTCCGAGCCGATCGGCAGCCGGGAGAATAGGATCAGAGCCTCGGATTTTTCCCGTTTTTCAGTCCTCTTCGTCTCCATCATGGGTTCGCATCGCGTCCTTTCTCCCCGCGGCGCCCCTCGTAGAGGGTCCGCAGCGTCTCGGTCGGCACCCCCAGGATGTAGAGCGCCTTGATCGTGTGGATCTTCATCAGCGTCCTCAGCCGGCCGTTCCGGATGAAGCGCCGGGCCGAGGTCCCCACCGGCGTCTCCAGCGCCCGGATCAGCCCTTTGCGGTGCAGCGGACGCAGGCGCCTCGCGAGCTCCCAGTCCTCCATCAGGGCGAGGGGCGCGAAGCCGTCGAGCGAGTCGAAGACGTCCCGCCGCAAAAACAGGGCCTGATCCCCGAAGATCAGGCCGAAGCGCCGGGCCCGCGTGTGGGACGTGCGCTCCACGAAGCGCATGAACCGGTCGTCCGCATCGTAGAAATGGAGCCGGAAGAACCCGCCGACGCAGCCTTCCGAGAGGGTGAGCGCGATATCGGCGAGGCTCGACGGGGCGACTTGGGCGTCCCCGTGCACGAACCACAGCACGCTGCCCCGCGCGGCGCGGGCCCCCGCGTTCAGCTGGAGGGCCCGGCCCCTGCCGCAGCGAACGACGCGGACGCGGCCGGAGAAGGCCGACGCCTCGGCCGCCTCGGCCGTGCCGTCCGTACTGCCTCCGTCGGCGACGACGATCTCCTTCTCCCCGGGGAGGGCGGACAGGGACTCCAGCAGGTCCGTGATGCGCGCGCGCTCGTTCAGGGTGGGGACGACGATCGAGATCATGACGCGGTCCAATCGTCGGCGTCGTAGTAGGCGTTCGTCTTTTCCGTCGTCATCGTTGTGAAACCTCCTCGTGTCGTGATCGTTTCCGTAGAAATCCAGAGACAAAATCGAGTCGGAAAGCGGGCTCACCGGAGGGGAAGATTCCCCAGAAGCCGCCTCGTCCTCCAGCGGTTGAGCCAGCTCCGAAGCGACCGGTCCGGCGGGGGCGTGGGGCGGCCCGTCCAGTCTCCGCCGAAGACCAGGTCCAGGAGGTGCAGGCTTTCCCGCCCCCCCGTCCTCATGGCCGAGCGGCACGACGCGCAGTAGGAGACGACCGTCCCGCACGGCGACTCCGCCGCGCGTTTCTTCATGGCCTCGTATCCCAGCCCGACGTCGCCCGCCGCGATCATCGGGGCGCAGCCGCAGCAGCGCGCCCGGTCCCGGGCATATTCCATCTCGCGGACCGTGGCCCCCAGCTCCCCGAGGACGGTGCGCACGCCGTCGTAGATCTCCGGGACGCCCCGGGTGACGCAGGAATCCTGGATCGAGACCTCGAGGCCGCGCGCGCCGCCGCGGCTGCCCTCGGGAAGCCCCATCTCCGCCAGGATCGTCCAGAACGAGCGCACCCTCCGGCCCTCGTCGAAGTGCCGGAGGATGGAGTAGCAGTTCTGGCAGGCCACGATCACCTCCTCCGCCCCCATGAGGTCGAGGTCGCGCCGCACCGTGTCGAATCGCCTCCGGAACTCCCCGGTCATGGCCATGAGCTTCAGCGGCTTCCCGCAGCATTTGAGAAGCGCGCCGACGCCCTCCATGCGTTCGCGCAGGTACTGCCATGCCGCCAGGACGTGCCCCGGGGCGTAGGCCGAGAGGCTGCACCCCGGGAAGAAGACGCGTTTCGCCCGCCCCCTTTTTGTCCCGACGGTACCGTCCGCCCCGACGGCGCGGCAGAAGAGGGGCGAGAAGGCCAGGCGCTGGTGAAAGCGCATGGTCCGATGGAAGGGGCCCTTTGCCGGGGAGGTCGCGTTCGAGCGGATTCCCATGGCGTCAGGCGTCGGATTTCCCGACGTAGCGTCGTTTCAGGTAGAGCCCCGCCGCCGTGACGAGGACGGCCAACGCCCCGGCCAGGATAAGGTAGAAACGCCGGTTCTCCGCGTCCCCCAGCCCCGCGGCCCCAAGGGTGAAGAAGGTCACGCCAGGCGCCAGAAAGAGCGCCGTGTAAAGGGTGTAGGGCCAGAATCCGATGCCCGTGATCCCGTAGGCGAAGTTCTGGAGGTTGTAGGGGAACAGCGGCACCAGCCGGGTGATCATCAGGAGCACGACGCCGCTGCGATCGACGTCCTCGAACAGGACGCGCTTCAGATACCGGTTACGTTCCACCCAGGGGGCGACGGCGTCCCTGAGGAAATAGCGGCCGGCCAGGAAGGCCAGGACCGCCCCGATCGTCGCCGCGGCCAGGCAGAGGACGGCGCCCAGGAGGGGACCGAAGAGGAGCCCGGCGACGATCGCGAAGGTCACCCCCGGGAGGGCCAGCAGGACGCAGCCCGCCGTCGTTGCCGCGATGTAGATCAGCGAGGCCGTCAGGACATCCCTGCGCACCGCTTCCCTCAGGGCCTCCAGGCCGCCCGGGCCCAACAGAAAATCCGACCAGCCATAGTACCGGTCCAGAATGAGGACGGCGAACACGATCCCCAGGAGGACCAGCGGTTTTCTCCAGCGTCCCATCAGGCGCTTGGGGCGGAACGTTTCTTTCTTTCCGTGTAGACCTGCTTCAGCAGCACGATCAGGATCGAGAGCGCGAAGAGGATCAGGAGCCCCGTGACGAAGAGCTTCGCCCCGCCCGTCAGCATCCCTCCGACGTAGGAGTAGACGATCGTCGCGGGAAGCTGCCCCACGCCCGTGGCGATGAAGAAGGACCAGAACCCCATGGAGGTCAGGCCCGCCGCGTAGCTGACGATGTCGAACGAGATGAACGGCAGGAGCCGGGCGATGAGGATGCTCTGGGTCCCGTGCCGCTCGAAGAAGGCGTCGATGGAGCGCAGGCCGGTCTTGCTGGAGAGCTTTTCCACGACGTCGCGGCCGAGGATGCGGGCGATGTAGAAGCAGACTGCGGCGCCGGCCATGGCGCTGGACCAGGACAGGATGGCGCCCCGCCACCAGCCGAAGAGGTTGGCGTTGGCGAAGGTGATCAGGAAGGCCGGGAGCGGCGCCACGATGGACTGGAAGACCATCAGGAGGAAGGAGACCGCGGCGGCCATGGTCCCGTAACGTTCGACGAAGTTGCGCACCGCGGCGAAATCGCCGGTTGCGAAGGCCGAGAAGATGGAGTCGATGACGTCCCTGTACGGCGGCCAGACGAAATAAGCCCCGATTGCCGCGGCGAACAGAATCAGAAGGACGGCCTTTCCGGCGTATTTTTTGCCTGTTTTTCCCGGTTGTCCGGGCTCAGAGGCGGCGTCTTGTACGTTTTTCGTTTCACTCATGCGGGATACCTCCAAACGGAACAGCCCATCCCGGGAACGGGACGGATCGGGGTACGGACGGGCCACGGCTCCAGCCCGTAGAGATGAGGGCTGAGCGCAGGGCGACATCGGCGGGGTTTTGTCCTTGTCGGACGGGACCGCCCATGCGGGGATCCGGCTGCCGGGCTACAGGGAGGAGCGTTCGTTTCGAGGGAAGAGCCGGGGACGGGGGGCCGGATTCGCAGCGCCCGCTGTGGCGCACACGTGCACACCGTGCAGCGAATGCGAAACGCGTCATGTGAATACGGCCATGGCTCTTCCTCCTTCCATTTGGACTTTCATTTGGGACTTGCGGCTTGGAGCTTACGGCTATTGTACACCAAGGCCGGAATTTTGGATTTACAAGACATACCGCCCCGGGACGCGGCTTCTCGAGAAGCCGGAAAACAAGCGGGGCTATGACTCTCGCTGTTTCTGCCCGGTGTCCCCGGGCTTGCTCCAGCCTGCGAAGTTACCCTTGGGGTTGTGATAAAATCGGTCTGTACAAGAGGTTTAACTGTTTGGGAGGTGCGCTTTATGTCGAACTTCAAGTCGTCCTTTGTCTCCACGATGTCCGATGAGCGACGGAAGGAGATTGCAAAACAAGTTGCGGCTGCTGTCAGGGTCGGTGATATGGAGCTTGCAGGCAAACTCGCTTTTCAGATTCCTTTGTCGCTGCCGCGAGCGAGGGTACTCAAAGCCGACTGGGGTATTGAAAGGCTCAAAAAATCCGGTCACAACTTAGATGACGCAGTGGCGGCTTATGGAAAAGAATGGCTTGAACATTGATATCCTTTCTGAACGCGAAGAACGTTTCGATCACGTTCTCTCGATTTTTGAGACTGTTGTCGAGAACGAGGAGCGCACGGAGTTCAACGATGCACTCCATGAAATGTCCATTCTTCTCCGCGAAGCCGCTCAAGACGGCGATGTGATGCACGCTATCCGCCTCGAGCGGCAGTGCATCGCCTTGGATCAGTCCAGACGGCCGGACAGAATCGACGAGCTGAACCGGCAGCTCCTCAAGAGCAGCGCGACGGAGCAGGGAGTGCGCTTTGTGATGGGCGCACCAGCCTACAGGGCGCAGCTCAAAAAGGTCTTCATCCAGTCATGCAGGCCCTCCCGTTTCGTCTTTGCCAGAGTCGCTTGAACCATCTTTTCCAGCGCCTGTCAAGATGCCCAACAAGGCAGCGCCCAAGAAAATGCTGGCAGCGCCCAGTGCCGCTGCCCAGCCCTGTACCTGTCCGGAGGCATGATAGTCGTATCGGCACGAAACGGCGAAGTGCTCGCAATTGTTCCTTGCCAAGTTGTAGCTCCGCTTTCCAATACAGCTCCTCGCCTTTTTCACCGCCTCCGCTCCGGGAGATTCTCGGACGGCTTCCCTAGCTGGCGCTCCTCTGTCTTTTATGGTGTCGGATCTCACCTCAAAAGTTTCTGTACTAAAACATAAAGGATACAACGGCTGCTTTTCGGGGTAACGACAGACGGTAAAACTTTCAGCTCCACCCAAGAACTCCTCCAGAGAGGTCTCACGAACCTCTCCACAAAAATCCACACAACTTCCAGAAGCCTCGGAGTCCTTGCCATCGCCCTTTTGGGGTTCTTGGTAGTGAATGACGGAGCCGGTGTCCTCCGCGTAGATTCCATAGTGATCGTAGAGGGGAAGCCACCCCCACAATGTTTTTCTGCATACTTTGATGACATCGCCATTTTCGAGCTCCTTAGAGCTTGTCCGCTTTTGATCCGCTGCCATGAAAGATTTGCTCCTCCTTCATCCGTTCTGTTTCAGAAAGGTCAAGCGGCGCCTTGTCGTCAGAGAAGCGCTGATGAAACCAATCGGCCATCACAGGTAATCGTCCTGTGCTACGACGTCGCTTTCGGGTGCAAGCGTTACGGCGACGCCACCTTCTTCATCTTCCCGGTCATCCAGCAGCATAGCGTAGCTGCCGTCACGGTTAAAAAGCAGTGTTCGCGGGATAAAGCGCTCCTTTGCCTTATCTTTTGCATAATTCGACAGCAACTTTTCAATAGAGTTCAGGCGGGCGGCCCTGTTTTCGCAAAAATCGGAGTAGGCCAACTCCTGCCCGGCAGTCACGCCATCCGTTTCACGATAGGCTTTAACCTTGACAACAATCTTATAGGCCTTGTCAAACAGGGTAACCTCTGTCTCCGTCTTCCAGCCAGTATTAAAAGTGAGGTCGCCGAAAACAGCATTGTTCATTATTTATCCGCTCCCTTCTTCGCCTCGGAGATGCCGCCGCTGTGAGGAATGTTGTTGTGCACCTCACAGGGAACCTTCTGCATGGTCTTCATGTCCTTGCATTCGTGCCAGGTGTATCCGTTTTCCTTGCGCCAATCCGCGACTTCCTCCGGCGAACACCCCCGTTGCTCGGCTAGCGCAATATCGGCCTTATCGAAGTTGTCGGACCTGCTGTCGGAGAAGTCTTCGATTTCGACCGTACCTTTGCTGATTTCGCTGAAATCGGGCTCGCCATCCTTGAACGTAATGCCGTCGATATCGTGCTTATCAAGGATATCGCGCCATGGCTTACCCTCCGGGTTTGCTTTTTGGGGAACATAATCGGGGTCAGGTTTCCATATTGAATCGCCGCGCTCGCTTTCCCACTTGCCGTTTTCTCGCGGGCAATTTTTTACAAGTTCGCTCTTGTCTGCGACTTCAGGGGAACTTTCGTCATCCTGAACAAGACCGTCCCAAAATGAAGCGGCTGCTTTCTCCCCGGCGACCTTTTCAGGCTCGGAGACTTCCGTCTTTTCCGCGAGGTTGTCCCAGAACTCCACGACCTGCGTTTTGGGTTGGACGACGCTCTTCTCGACGTTTTTCTCCACTGCCGCCTCGATCATAGGATGCTCCCCTCTGCTCTCTCCGGCGTGCCTTTCATATCGGTATAGATATTTGCGGGGAAGTGGACGAGGAAAAGGTCATTGATGCGCCTTAAAACCTCATCACGTTCCACGAAATCGAACCGACTCATCAGGCAACGCTGAACCTCGGAGATGGCGGACTCGCGGTCGGGTATCGTCTTTAACCTGTCGCGGAAAAGCCCACCGATCAGGACCATTTGCTGTATTCCCGAAAGGGGCTTGCCGGACAGGGCCGTCTCGATGACAGCGCGGACCTTTTCCGTCGTGTTCAAGCGATCAGCCCACTTCCGGACCTTATCCACAGCATCTCCCACAAGTTGAGTGCGCTCTACGTCGAAGGCGTTGTTCAAGAAAAGCCGAAGGACGTCATTCTCGTCATCATGCCACTCGAAAGTCTCCTGCCCAAACCGTTCGCTCATTTTCTTGTCGCCTTTGTACTCGTCCACCAGGCAGAGCACCGGCTCCAGCCAACCGCTTTGGGTGATGGCTGCAACGCCTGTCCTGAGCTTCGACAACTCGCCGATCTGGTTATCGGAAAGCCCCGCCGCTCGCCCCACGAGAACGCGGTCGCTCTCATCCAGCAGGCGGAGAATGATCTTTGTGTTGGTGTTTCTAATCGCGGCCATGTCCATCAGGCCCGGAGACTGGTCTGCGATGACAAACCCTTCGCCGTAGGTTCTCATTTCGGCGATGGCGTTCGCCAGCATTTCAACCGACTTGCCCTGGAGGTTCGAGCTCTCCTGCGATTGTTCGCTCGCAGTCCGGCGAAGCAGGTTATGGGCTTCCTCAAGCACCGTGATGTGCTTGAGTTTATTGTTGCGTTCTCTGGGCTCCGACATGCGGAACTCCTGCAACTTCAAGACCAGCACGCCCATGATCAGGGCTTTCGTCTCGGTAGAGCCCACGCGGCTGATATCCACAATCACGTTCTCGTTGAACAGCTTTTGGGCGTCCGTGTCGTGGCCGAAGATTTGCCCCTGAATGCCCGTCGTCAAGGAGCGAACACGGGTCAGCAAGGCGCCTTTATAGTCGCTGCTCGTGTCGGCGGAATAGGAGGACGCATCGATAACCCCGGGCAGCATCTCCATTAGAGTATCGAACGTCGGGAACGACCCGATGTGAGCGGACGTCCTCAGGTTCCACCCGATAGACTCGTATGCTTTTTCCACCGCTTCTCTGAGGATGGCCGGCATGGCGGCATACATCGGCCAACAGGCATTGAAAACCTCAACCAGGCGGTCAATGTGTTCCAGAACGTGGACGTCTTCCGGGAAGGCAAACGGGTTGATCTGGAGCAGGTTCGGGGCCTTAAACGGATTGGTCCCGTAGACCGTCACGTTCTCTAGCCCGCCGAAGACATCCTTATACTCGCCCTTGGCCGGCTCGACGACGAGAAAGGTCGGCGCGTCGTCTCCCGACAGGCAGACATCGGCAAGCAGCTTGCACACCGTATTGCTCTTCCCCGAACCCGTCGAGCCCGTGACGAACGTGTGCTTCTTCAACTCCTCACGACTGAGGAACACGCGGTTGTTCTGTTCCCGCATGTGCATGTGGTACGCGCAGCCGATGTTAATATCCTTCTCCAAACGGTCCAGCGCGTGGGGCTCCCGGCCAAACCGGGCACATTCCACGACGGGCAGTCCCTGCACCGAGTGGCGCGGGAACGCGAACAGGTGGGACAGTTCGGTTGTCGAGAGATTCATCGTGTGGTTCACGGCGATACCGTCGGCCCCGTTTACGAATACGGGGTGGCAGAACCGGCTCAAATACTTTATCGATTCTCCAAAAACGCTCTTGTCGTTGCCGCCCTGCCGGAACCATGCGTTGATGAAGGAGGGCTCGATATAAGATTGGTCGCCCTGGGTGATCGACCGCAGGTAGTTGGCGATATTCCTGCTCGTCTTCGCCTCCTGCGCCAAAACGTACGAGGCGCATTTCCAAAGCCCGTTGGACTGGCTCTCGTTTATCCTCTTGATAGTCGCCTCGAGCTTTTCAATCAACCCCGTAACGGCATAGGACTTGTACGTGTACGTGGAGCTCTTGGAAGTCCCAAGAGAGATGCTGTGGTTCGTGCCCTTTGTCCTGGTTTCGGTTGTGCCTTCCGTTTCTGCATTCCCCCAACTGTAGCCATAACCGCCGCCCACCCCCAAACCAAGGCCGGGGATTCCTGAAAATACGCCGACGTTTACGGAATGCGTTTTCGTTATGGAACGGCTGATGTTCTCACTGTGCGAGAGCGATTCCATTTCTCCCTTGGTCTCCGTTTCATTCTGCCCCGCCTGGAACTGATAGCCCGCAAAGGGCGTTATCGCCGTCGCAAGCTCCTGATAGCCGTTTAATATATCGCGCAATCTGCCCTGCGACAGGGATTCCGCCAGGATGACGACGTAATAGCTCTCGTTGTCCGATTTCGGGACAATTCCGTTGAGCAGCTTGTCGAGGCCCTGAGAGATGTAGCCCTCCGATTTCTCGGAGGGGACATTGCAGAGCGCGGCGATCGAACGATAGGACGTAAAGTTAAAAAACTTTTCTGTTTCCCTCGCATCAACCACCGTAGTCCTGGTCCCCGGAAAGTTGCCGCACAGCGCGTCGTTCAGCAGCCCGATGTCGTTTTTGCTGTCCTCGTTGCGCCCGGCGCCGGCGTTCTTCATGACGAAGAACATCCTCGCTCCCTTCGGCGTTCGGTGGACGACCAAGGCGATGGAACTCTCGCTTGCGGCAAAAACGCTCACCACGTTCTTAAAGCAGTCCTCGATTTTTTCTTCCTTGTCGTACACCCATCGCGTCACCTCCAGAGCTCTGATGTTTGTCGAGTAAGTAACCTCATTGTCCTTGTTGTAATGCTCATCGAAGGGCAATACGCCATAATCACTGCCGCTGCCGGGTTTGTCGGGATAGGCTTTATCCGCTTTATAAAGCTTGGACAGGTAGGCTTTATCGAGCGTGTAGGCAATCTTTCCCAGGTTGCTGAGCAATTCCTGCTCCTGCGGTATCTTGATATTCGCTTCCATGTCATAGCCCCCCTAACTTGTACGCCACGATCCCCAAAACGATCGCAAGCACGATGATGACGCCCACAACGATGCCCTTCCTGGACGGCGCCCTCGACACGTATTCCGCGACTTCTGCGAGGTGCAGGAGATACTCGCGGTTGAAGCATTCGCCGACGACGGCATAGGAAAGACGACCGAGGTAGTCCTCGTTCCACTCCTCCTTGGGGCGCTCGTTCTTGTACCCCGCGCCGAAGAAAGCGGCCTGGATGGCTGGGTCGAGACAAAGCTGCTCGACCCCCGCCCTGTCGAGCTTGCGGTATTTGATGTCCATCGCGATCTTATCGCGGGCAACCTTGCCGTTTATGATATAGTCATTCTTCATTTTTTCACACTCCATATCGTCGTTTCGAGTTCCTTTTGGCAACCCTCTAAGGCCGAAGCCGCTTCCGCGATCTTTTCACCCAGTTGGACCATGGCCTCTTTATCGGCGAGCATCGCCCGCATGAGCCTTGAATACCTCTCCTTGTTGTCAGTGAATTCTTTTATTGTTTTATCCCGTACATCATTAAGCGCTGCATCGAACTCGTCTTGAAAACCATCCGCCATGGTCTCTCCAATCTTGGTTAATTTTCTGTCTACCTCTTGCATCAATTTTTTTTTGTCAATACCCGTAATATCAAATACCCAAAGGATCGTCTCTGTACGTTCGCTGTCGTCATATATGGCCCCAAACTCCTCTGTGTGGCCAGAAAAGGGCTTAATTTCCGGCGCGTCTATTGCAAGGATGAACGCTTTTGCCTCGTCGGTGATGCCCCCATTCCTTTGGATTGCCGATTTCACATCCGCGATGAACGCGTCCCGGAGCTTTTCGAGCAGAGCTTGCTTCTTTAAGTGGAACTCGTCGGTGTACTTCTTCAAGGTGCTCTCGATTTTTTTTAAGATTTTATCCTTGTCTTCTTTCTTGCTCTCCGGGGGCAGCACCCACCACCTATCTTTCAGCAATCCGCCAATAAACTCCTTGACTGGCTTAACAATATAATCTTGAAAGTAGTCTCCATCTAAATTGAGGGTATAAGTATGTTTCGGCTTTACATTGGTGCGCTTATGTTTGTCACGAACCTTTTCAATGCTTGTCTCGAGCTCCTTGCTGAGAGTCTCGATTTCCATGTTGACCTCATTGAGATTCTTACTGTTCTTGTTTTGCAATACCGCCACAGTCGTCTTCACTTTCACTAACGCCTTATCGACGCTGTCGATGATCGCGAAGGCCCGAATGGCTGAGGCGTACTTTTTCCCATACGTCTTGATCTCTTCCTCCAGTGTATACAGGCCGGAGCAGATAAGTACTGCGGAGAGCGTGTCCCCTTTCTCTTTCGCTTTTTCAAGGGCTGCGGCCGACGTTTCAAGCATCTTTTGGGTTGCATATTCCGAAGCCGCGCTCCGGTTTTGGCGAAAATATTGAACAAATTCTTTGTCAAACTGGTTTCTTTTTTCTTCTAAAAAGTCCTCCTCTTCCTCGTCTATCTGAACACCAAGAATTTTGGCTCTCGCCGCATAGGCAAGTCTTGCGGAGGTAAAGAACAGCTTTTTGTCGGACAGGTCAATCGCGAAATCCCCACCTTTAAGTTGAATTTTTTCGCTTTGTAAATGGGCTCTATCGCTGGCTTTTATAGAATCTGCCCAATTGATGATGAACAGGGAACGGCCTAGATCGATGCTGGTCTTGCTGTCCTTCTTTTCAGCGGCTTTGAGGTAGGACAGCAAAGCATGATTGCCTTCCCCTTCCATTTTTGTGGGGGCAGCGACAAACACCAGGATGGAGTGCGTTTGTTCGGACAAGGCGTCCTGAAGAATCCTTTGGTGTTCCACAACGTTGCTGTCTGTCCCGGGCGTGTCATAAATTACAAATTGGACGCGCTCGCTGTCGAGGGGGATAGGAAAATAGATATCGATGTCTGCATCGATATCGTCGCGCGAATTGAGCGCTTCGAGTATCTTATACACTTGGAGGTGCTGCTCTTCACCCCTGTTTTCATCGATAACGCCCCGAATCGCCCTCTGTGTGACGTTCTCTTCATTCGGACCGGCGCCGAAAATGAAGCAGCGGCTTGTTTCGTCCCAGGACAGTATCACACCATGGTTTTCTGCACCGTCTTTTATACCAAAGACGATTTGCACGGGTTTGCCGGGTTTGGGGCTTTCTATCCGAAACATCTTTGCCGTCTCTGATTTTACGGACTCAGGCAGTATCTGATAGCCGAGAATTGCGTTGATGAGGGCGGATTTGCCCGCGCTGTACACTCCCGCAAAGCACAGGTTGATCTGGTCATTCGTCATTTTGTCAATCTTTTCGCGGATACTACTTTTTTCTGTGTTGATGTTTTCCGTAAAGTCATCGACACATTCTTTAACGCGTTTATCGTTGAGCGGTACGTCGTCAATGGCCTCGAGGTGCTTTTCCAGTATCCCGATAGACTTCTCGCCGTGTTTTTTTACCTCGCGGTAGGTCGCGTCCATATCCGGCAGTTCCGCAAGCAGCGTGGCCGTGATTTTAATAGTGCTATTCTCACTCTTGTTATAGTACTCAACCATCTGTTTAAAGTCCTCGTAATCCAATCGGGTGGTGATGACGTCGACCTGGATGACCTCCTCGCCGTCGAAAGCGCCCGCGATGGCCTCAAAGAATTCGTTTCCCTGGTACTGCAAAACGAAATTCCCATGGTCGTTCATGTACTGCTTGAGTTTGCTGTCGCCTTGAATTTCGATTTCCTTGCCTGAAACAAACCGCTTGAAGCGAACCTCCTTTTTCGCCGGGTGGTATTTCATTTCCAGTCTCTGCTCGTTCATGATGTCCCTCCGATTCCCTTCTGCTCCAGGGTTACGCGCTGTTTCGGTTCTGCCGTCAATAGGCTTTCGAGCTTCAACCCTCTCGCGTCCTCGTAATCCCTCTGCTCATGAGCCCATTATAGTCTGTATTCGGTTTTCCTCCCTGCTCACGGTCTCGGATTACGGAAGCAGCAGCCACATCCTGACGGGTGATCACGATAACGGTCACGTTGTCCTGGTAAGGATTTTTCTTATCCAGAACGGCGCAGACCATCCGTTGGGCCCATTCCTGAGGATCCGGGACAAAGGCCTCGTGTATTTCCTCCAGCGTCAGGACCTTTGAGAGCCCGTCCGAACACAGCATGACGCTTGAACCGGGAAAGATAATTTCTTCACTCCCCCGGCTGATCTCCTCGAGTTCGGTTATCCCGATGAAGCTCGTCAAGGCTTCCCTTGCCGGATGCGCCGCCGCGTCTTCCGCAGTCAGCAAGCCGCGCTGTACCGCAAGCTCCAGCTCGTTGGCGTAGACGTGCTCTTTGTTCAAAAGACGAGGCTGCCCGTTATGACAGAGGTAAATATGGCTGTCTCCTACGGATATCCAATGGAGCGAATATGCGTGCATGACTGCCGCCACCAGCGTGGTGCCGCAATTTTCTTCCTGCCCCAGGCTGCGGGCCAGGGAAAGGACTTCCTGGTTGCAGTGATGAACCGACCGCAGCAGCGCGTCGGGAATAGACTCGTTGCTTCTTTTGTCCCCATAAGCATTCCGAAAGTCGTTGACGGCACAGACGGCAGCCTCCCTGCCGTTCTGCAGGCCTCCCATGCCATCGCACAAAATACCCAGAAACCCCCCGTGCCGAATAAAAGCAAAGTCATCCTCCTGGTTGGGATAATAAGGATAAAACCCGAAAAAATCCTGCTGCTCCCTGCGTTTGCCCAAATCCTGGGCCATGCCGTAAAGCCCCCAGGTCCAGAGATTCCTGTTTGTCCTAACGTGGGTCAATCCGCATCCCTCCGCTTTCATCTTCATCTCGGTTCGCCTCCTCCAAAGGATCTCCACCCTCTGTTTGCAGTATACGTGATGAGGTGCACCGATAACGATGCGTGCGAAAAAGCACATTTCCTTCAAGGCTGTGATGACGCGAACCTTCATCCGGATTGGGGAGTCGTCTATATGCCGCTCATCTCGGATTTATTGACAGACCTGCCCGGCTTCTGATAGAGTTTCCCCGATGCTTTCCTCCGGCGGAGAGACCCGCCGGAAACCCCCAGGAGAAAGGAGGATTCCCCATGCGCCCTCCCGAGACGTGATGCGCCCCCGGCGATGCACGTGATGCATTTTTGCCGCGGTCCGGGTCGGGACGCACGAGGGAGTCCGGATCTTTTCCCGCCTCCGTCTGATCCCTCCTCCCGATAATTTTTGCCGTGGATTCATGCCCTTCTTCCCACAGGAGTGGAAGGCTTGTCCCCCTTTGGATCGCCACGTCACGATGCAGGCCCGTTTTTTGTCCGAGAGCCCCCGGCCGCCGGGGACTCGGGCACATTTGCCGCGCGCCGCATATTCGAAGCACCGACTAAAGCAAAAACGTATATTTTATCGAGAGCAAAAAGGAGGATGCGGCTATGGCTTCCAGGATCGAGAGGGTCAACGAGGCCATCGGCGAGACGTCGAGGAGGCCCGAGCGCCTGACGCCTCGAGGCCCGGGGGAGATCGTGAGGGTCCCCACCGTATGCCGCATGTGCGGTCAGGATACCGGCTGCGGGGCGATAGCCCTGGTGCGGGACGGTCGTCTGCTCGGCCTGGAGGGGATGAAGGAGGCCCCCCACAACAGGGGCAGCCTCTGCGCCCGAGCCCATGCGGCCCCCGAATGGCTTTATTCCCCGCAGCGGCTGAAATCCCCCCTGGTGCGGCAGGGAGGGCGCAGGGGGGCGCCGTGGGTCCCCATTTCCTGGGGGGAGGCGCTCGACCTTCTGGCGGAGCGTCTGCTGGACGAGAAGAAACGCTACGGGGCGGAATCCCTGGCCGTGCTCTCGCCGGCCAGGCGCAGCTACTGCGGGTACATGATGCGCCTCCTGATGGCCCACGGGAGCCCGAACTACGGTCACAGCGGCATCTGCTACGTTCAGCGGAGCATGCCCTTCACCTACACCCTGGGCGGCCATCGCCCTCCGGCCGCGGACTACGCCCAGGCCGACCTGATGCTGCTCTGGGGCCGGAGCCCCACCTGCGCCAGTGCTCCGATGGGGGGGCTGCGTGCCCTGACGGAGGCCAGGCGGCGGGGCATGCGCGTGGTGGTGATAAAACCCACCCAGGGCGGGGAGGGCCGTTTTTCCGACGAGTGGCTGGCGCTGCGCCCCGGGACGGACGCGGCCCTGGCCCTGTCCATGCTGCACGTGGTGATCGGCGAGGAGCTTTACGACCGTGATTTCGTGAGGGATTGGTGCTTCGGGTTCGCGGAGCTCGCGGAACATGTGCGGCAGTACACGCCCCAATGGGCGGAGGGCATAACGGGGGTCTCGGCCGGGCGGATCCGCGAGGTGGCGCGGCGTTACGCGTCGACGCCCCGGGCGGCTATCGACCTGGGCAACGGCATCGAGCACGCGCCCGGCTGCAGCGACGCCGCCCGGGCCATCGCCATGCTGATCGCCCTGACGGGACACCTGGAGAGGCCGGGGGGCAACTTGTGGCCGCCTCGGTTCTCGATGCCCGCACTGAAGAACATCGAGCTGAAGGAGCGGATCACGGAGGAGCTGGCCTCCCGTCTGGTGGCGCCGGAGATGCCGCTCGGCCTCCAGCCATGGGAGCTGGGGCTGGCCTCCTCCTACAAGGGGATCCTCGACAGCATCCTCACGGAGAAGCCCTATCCGATCCGAACCCTGATCGCCGCGGGGACTCAGCCTCTGGCGAGCGGCAGAGGGGCCAAGACGACCCGGGCCGCTTTGGAGAAGGTGGGGTTCTTCGTCGTGGTGGACGTGATGGAGACGGCGGAGATGGAGTACGCCGACCTGGTCGTTCCCGTGGCCACCTTCCTGGAGTGCGAGCATTCCCTGGTGTCGTGGGGCCCCTGGCTGATGGCTCCCGCCCGGGCGGTGGAGCCCTTGGGGGACTATGGGTCCGACACCGACTTCTGGGTCCAGCTGGGGTGCCGGCTGGGATACCCCGACCTCTTCTGGGACGGGGACGCCGAGCGGAGCTTCGACGAGCAGCTGGAGCCTACGGGACTGTCCATGGCCGAGCTGAGAAAACATCCCTTTGGGGTCTCGGGGGCCGTTCTGCCCCGGACCTACGAGAGGTATGGGGAATTCTTCGGCGCGATCGGCCCCGGGCTGGACCGATCGCCCTATCTCCCCAGGGGGAAGGTCGCGCTTTACAACGAGGCGTTCGAGGCCGCGGGACTCTCGCCCCTCCCGGAGTGGCGGGAGGTTCCCGAGGGGGTTACGGCGACGCCCTCCCTGGCGGAGCGGTTCCCCTTGATCCTGTCCGATCATCACGGGTCCGTGATGTACAACTCGAGCTGGCTGCGGAACGTCCCCTCCCTGCGGAGGATGGCGCCGGAGCCGGAGCTCGAGATTCACCCCGAGGCGGCGCGGAGCTGCGGCGTTGCCGACGGCGACAGGGTGGAGGTGCGTTCCCCTCATGGGACGATGGTGGTCCGGGCCAGGGTCACCGAGGACATTCGCAGGGATACGGTCATGATCCTGCACGGTTTCTGGCAGGGGTGCGAGGAGCTTGGGCTTCCGGGCTACAGCCTTTTCGACGGCGGGGCCAACCCCAACAACCTCTATCCCCTGGGGGAGCACGCGCGGGACCCGGCGGTAACGGCCAACAGCTCTCAGACCCTGGTAACCGTGAGGCGGATCGAGTAAAAGAAGAGCCTGCCGGGAGCGGGAAGCGTTTTTCGATATCGGATCTTGTCTTGAAGCCTTGTCTGGAAAGGACGGATGCAGAAGATGGTGGAATCGGAACGGCAGCATCAGCGGAGGCCCTCCCTGTCCCAGGCGGTCTGGGCCCTCGCCTTCGTGATTGCGGTGATCGTGGTCGGTATCCGGCAGAAGGTGGGCATGACGGCCCCGCTGGCCATGGGGGCCATGGCGGCGGCCTGCGTCTCGCTGCTGCTCGGCAGCTCGTGGAGGAGCGTCCAGCAGGGGATCGTCCAGGGGATATCGCAGAGTCTGGTGGCCGTCTGCATCATCATCCTGGTCGGAATGCTGATCGGCCTGTGGATCGTGGGCGGGACCGTGCCGACGATCATCTATTACGGGCTGCACCTGATCTATCCCGAGATGTTCCTCCCCGTGACCTTCGTGATCTGCTGCATCACGTCCCTCGCCACGGGGACCTCCTTCGGGACGATCGGCACGGTCGGCCTGGCCCTGATGAGCATCGGGCTCGGCCTCGGCGTCCCATCGGCCATGACGGCGGGGGCCATCGCCTCGGGCGCCTTCTTCGGCGACAAGATGTCCCCCCTGTCGGACACGACGAACGTCGCTCCGGCCATAGCCGGAACCGACCTCTTCAAGCACATCGGGTCCATGCTCTGGACGACGTTCCCCGCGGCCGTGATCTCCTTCGGGCTTTATTGGTTCATCGGAAGGGACTATGGGGCGGGCCAGGTGAATTGGGAGACGGTGAACGAGATCCGGTCGACCCTGGCGGGCGCCTTCTCGCTTGGCGTCGTCACGCTGATCCCCGCCGTCCTCGTGATCCTGCTGTCGGTGTTCAGGCTTCCCGCTCTGGCGACCCTGACGCTGGGAATCTGCTGCAGCGGCCTCTGCGCCGCGTTCTCTCAGGGTCTGGGGTTCAAGGCCCTCCTGGCGGCCTCCATGCACGGATACAGCAGCGCCACGGGGGTCGCCATGGTGGATAAGATCCTCTCCCGCGGCGGGATCGACATGATGTCGGGGACGCTCATCATGCTCATCGGGGCCATGGCCATGGGAGGGCTCCTGGAACAGAGCCGCGTGCTCTCGGTCATCATCGAAGCCCTGATGCGCCACGTGAGGGGAGCCCTGGGGCTGATCCTCTCGACGATCGCCGCCTGCTACGCGACTCTGGGCGTGACGGGCAACATGATGCTGGCGATCATCCTCCCGGGAAAGACCTTCAAGCCCGTTTTCGACCGGATGGGCATCGCCCCCGAGGTCCTCTCGAGGACCCTGGAGGACGCGGGCACCCTGGGAAGCGTGATCGTTCCGTGGGGGATCCCGGCCCTGTTCCTGATGGGGGCGCTCTCCGTCGATGCCTCCTTCATCCCCTACGTCTTCCTGAGCCTGATCTCGCCGCTCTTCGCCATCCTCTACGCCGCCACGGGGTTCGCGTTCCGGCGCGAGGCGCGAGATCCCTCCGTGGACTGACGGGATGGCGCGAACCGAGGCTCCGAAGCCTCCGCTTTCGTTCGACGTGCTGTAGGGGAGGGGCCGCCGATGAGATTCGACCTCCAGGTTTTTCTCGATATCCTCAGGGCCATGCCGTGGGGGGTCTGGCAGACGCTCTGCATATCGTTCCTGTCGTTTCTGGGGGCGCTGGTGCTGGCCTTTGCCGTCGCCATGATCGACTACTACGATATGCCGCTCCTGAAGGGCCTGTCGCGCGTGTACCTGTCGATCTTCCGGGGAACGCCCCTGATCGCGCAGATGTTCTTTCTGTACTTCGGGATGCCGGTGCTCTTCCCGGCATTCCGGAGCCTGAGCTCGTATTGGGCCGGGGTCGTCAGCCTTGCCATGAACATGGGAGCCTACATGTCAGAGACCCTGCGCGGGGCCCTGAACGCCGTCCCCGAGGGGCAGAGGGAGGCCGCCCTGACCATCGGCATGACGGAGGGGCAGCTGATGCGGCGCATCGTCCTTCCGCAGGCGCTGCGGATCGCGATCCCCCCGCTCTCGAACAACCTGATCGACACGATCAAGGGATCGTCGGTCGTCTTCACCGTCGGGGTCGTGGACCTGATGGCCGTCGCGAAGATGAAGAGCGCCGTCGGCCTGCGCTATTTCGAGGGATATGCGGCCGCCATGCTGATGTACTGGCTCATCATCACGTTCGCGACCCGCGTGCAGCGCCGCCTGGAACTTCGGCTGAGCCGCGCATACCGGCGTTAGGAGGGGCTGCATGCTTCGGATATCCCGGCTGAGGAAATCGTTTGGAGAACAAAGGGTGCTGGATGGAATAGACCTCGAGGTCCGGGACGGGGAGGTGCTCTCCCTCCTGGGGCCGAGCGGGACGGGGAAGTCGACCCTGCTGCGCTGCCTCATCGGGCTGGAGCGGGCCGACGAGGGGATGCTCCGCATCGACGAGGCTCCCCCCTTCGACCTCCGGCGTCTGGGAAGGGCGTCCCTGCACCGCCTGAGGCGATCCTTCTCGATGGTCTTTCAGAACCACAACCTTTTCGTCAACAAGACCGCCTTGGAGAACATCCTGGAGCCGATGGTCACGGTGCAGCGGATGCCCCGCGGGGATGCCGGGAAAGAGGCCATGCGGATCCTCGCGCTCGTGGGGATGGAGGACAAGGCCGACGCCTATCCGATCCAGCTGAGCGGCGGGGAGGCCCAGAGGATCGGGATAGGACGCGCTCTGGCGGTCCATGCCCCCATCATGCTCTTCGACGAGCCGACCTCGTCGCTGGACCCGGAACGCGTTCGGGAGGTCCTGGACGTCATCCGGCTGCTCGCCGACAAGAGGCGCACGATGCTCATCGTCACCCACGAGCTGGAGTTCGCGCGGAAGGTCTCGACGCGCATCGCCTTCATGAACGAGGGGCGTATCGCGGCGATCGGGGCCCCGGAGGAGATATGGTCCGACCCCAATCCCCGGCTGCGGCGTTTTCTGGAGAGCATGTCGAAGAGGGAGTAGTCCCTGACGGGTCGCGCCCCGCGTCGTTTGACATTCCGCCGGCGATGGGGTATAAACACCACGAAAGGCTCGGCGACGATTTTTTTCCAGGAGAGGAGGAGGGCTCGAATGCGGCGGTGCGGATTCACCTGAGGAAGCAGCTTGGATGCACGGGATGCATGCCGTGATGGGATTCCTTCGGAGTCGTCCGTTCGGGCCGAGCTCTTCAAAGGTTGACGTGCTTCTTTTGCTCGTCATTGCTGTTGATCTTTGAGAGGCCGCCGGGCGCGACCTCTCTTTCTTTATCCCCCTTCCCTTTACGGTCTCTCTCGTCTCCCCCGTCCTCTTTTTGTCCCGTTTTTGCAATTTTCGAGTGCAAACAGATACGAATACGCCGTGTGGAGGTGACTCGTCATGACGAAGGTCGAGTTTATCAATACGTGTCCGTGCTGCACGTGCCCGTACTGCGGCGTCCTGCACACCGTTCTGTGCCCGAATGGATTAACTATTGACTATTTCAGAGGAGGTTATTGAAGAATGAACAACGAAAGGAAAAGCAGCGGTTTACCCCTCTTACCTTTTCTGATCTTTATTGCTATCTACATGGGGGCGGGAATCATCCTGCAGATCCAGGGCGTCGAGATGGCATTCTATCAGTTTCCCTCAGTAGTGGCCATGTTCATTGCGGTTATCGTCGGTTTCGCAATTCACTACAAAACCGGAGTGAACGGGAACTTCGCTATCTTTGCCAAAGGCGCCGGCAACGAAGATATCTTGACGATGCTGATGATCTTCCTCCTTGCGGGAGCGTTTTCAACGGTTGCAAGCGCAATGGGAGGGATCGACTCAACGGTCAACCTCGGAGTTTCCATCATCCCGGCCTCGATGCTGACCGTGGGGATCTTCCTGATCTCGGGGTTCCTGTCCATTGCAACAGGTTCGTCAATGGGGACGGTAGCGGCGCTGGTTCCTATCGCACTCGGCATTGTAGATAAGGCGGGATTGAACCTTCCGATCGTTATGGCGGCATGCCTCAGCGGCGCTATGCTCGGAGACAACCTGTCCATGATCTCAGATACGACGATCGCAGCGACAAGGACTCAGAATGTCGAGCTCAAGGATAAGTTCAGAACGAATTTCTGGATCACGCTTCCGGCAGCATTGGTGACCTGCGTCCTGCTCGTGAAGTTCGGGAGCCCCGATACTACCATTGCGATCCAGGCAGACGGCTATTCGCTGGTGAAGGTCATTCCTTACCTTCTGGTGCTGGTTCTCGCCCTCATCGGCATGAACGTGTTTGAAGTCCTGCTCATCGGCATTGTCGCGGCGGGAACGATCGGCATTGGGTATGGAGATCTTGGCGCGCTCGAGTTTGCGGCCAAGATCTGGGAAGGATTCAAGGGCATGATCGAGGTATTCCTCCTCTCGATGCTTGCGGGCGGAATAGCGGAAATGACCAGGCATTACGGCGGCATCAACTGGTTCCTTGACAAAGTCAGCGGGCTTTTCACGGGCAGGAAGTCTGCGAAGGTTGGGCTCTGCTTTCTTGCAGGGCTTACGGATATGGCGACGGCCAACAATACCGTGGCGATCATCGTCGATGGGGCCATGGCCAAGGATATCAGCAAAAGGTATGAGATCGACCCACGTACGACAGCCTCGATCCTCGACATATTCTCCTGTATTTTCCAGGGACTCATCCCCTATGGCGCGCAGTTTCTGCTTATCGCCAGCCTTACCAAGGGCAGAGTGAGCCCGATGGAGGTCATTCCCTGTAATTGGTATCTCTTCCTTCTGGGGGGATTCACGATCCTCTCGTTCTTCTTCCCGGCATATGAGAGGCTCACGTTGAAGGGTAAATGGAACTGGGATGAGAACAGGCCGGTTGCTGCGCCTGAGAAGTAATGAACGGGGAGCGCCGAATTGAGCAGCCTGGTGGAGCAGTATTTACATGGGCTTGAGATTAAGCCTGACGAATTGACCGCTGTCGAGAGAGAGAAGCTCTTACACGAGGGCAAAGAGGTTGACCGAATTCCGTGCTGTATCGACACCGGAGAGACTCTTGCACCGATGATAGGGATCAAGGTCAAGGACTATTATTTCTCATCGGAAAAAATGCTGGAGCTGGAGATGTACATCTACGACACGTTTCATTCGGACGGAGCCGGACTGTCGACGACTCTGAGAGGCATGGCGGAAGCCATGGGAACCAAGATACGGTACTTCGACCATAACATTGCTCAGGTCGAGGAGACGGCGATACGCTCTCTGGATGAAGTGGAGAGACTTCGTCCTGTGGACGTCGACAGGGACGGCAGGCTGCCCATCATTCTCAAGGGGCTCGAGTTGGTCAAGGACAAGCTGGGCGACAAAGTACCGGTGAGCGGAACCGTAACGGGGCCGTTCACCGTCGCGGCAATGGTTGCCGGCACGGAGAATCTTCTGATTGGCATGGTGAAGCAGCCGGAAAAAGTACATCAACTGCTGCAGATCGTCACCGAGAACAACAGGCGCTATATCGAGAGGATGCTTGAGATTGGAGTAGGCATCGGCTTTGCGGATCCCGTAAGCACCACCTCAATTTTGAGGGCAAGGCAGTACAGGGAGTTCTCGCTTCCGTATTTTCAAAAGAACGTGGATTTCATCAAAGAGAACGGCGCTGGGTGCGGGCTGCACATCTGCGGAAAGAGTAAGGCAATCTGGGAAGACCTGAATACGACCGGGATTGGCTGCTTTGGACTGGATAACATAGAAGATCTTGAAGACGCCAAAGAGATCCTCGGCCCACATATGGCCATTCAGGGCAACGTACCTCCTGTGGATGTCTTGAGATTCGGCACGCCGCAGGACGTTCTGAGGTCGTCAAAGGAGTGTATCAGGAAGGCATGGGATTCGCCTGGCGGATTCACCTTGACCTCCGGCTGTCAAACGCCTATGGACACGCCGGCGGAGAATTTACAGGCATTGATGGATGCCGCGAGAATTTTCGGCAGATATCCCATGAATACAGAGCTCTTGGCGATGGATGACGATTGATACCAATTCGCGCTTAACAAAGATGTAACTTTTTACAGGGGGGCCAAATCAAACCGGGGGCCGAAAGCCTCCCCTTTCAGGGGATGCAATCCATATTAGGGGAGACGTTGCGGAGGGAGAGGTTCCTGCCGATCCGTTGCCCGAGGGAGATCGTGAGGGTCCCCATCGTGTGCTGCATGTGTGGTCAGGATACCGGCTGCGGCGTTTTCTGGAGAGCATGTCGAAAAGGGAGTCGTTCCTGACAGGGTCGCGCCCCGCGTCGGTTGACATTCCGCCGGCAATGGGGTATAAACACCGCGAGACGGCGCTGCCGTGATCGAAAATCCGAGGGGCGGGCCGGGGGCCGCCCCGTTTTGCATCCGCCGCCCTGCCGCCCTTCCGTCGTCCCGTCCCGGGGAGCATGAGGGGCCATCGGGGGAAGCGGAGGAGGGGAGGACGATTGGCGAACATCTTCGACTACCTGGAATGGCGCGGCGACGTCCCCTTCTCCACGGACCCGTTCAACGAGGTGGACAACCTCGTCCTCGCCGAGCTGGCGTATACGGACTTCGACGGCGTCGTGGCGCCCCAGGGCGAGCCCGTCCCCGTCCGTGCGGTGCGCGACCGGTACTTCCGCCTGCACACGCGCGCGGAGGTGCGGGGCAGAAGGACCTTTACCGGCCCCGCCCCGCTGCTGCTGGATCCGCTTGCGGACTCCGTCCGGTATCGGGACATGCGGATAGCCTGGTACCGCAACCACGTCTCCGTGAAGGAGAGCGTGCAGATGGCGGCCGTCACGCTGTGGCCGGGCGACGGCACGGTCTACGCGGCCTTCCGGGGCACCGACAACACCCTGGTCGGGTGGAAGGAGGACTTCACCTTCAGCTACCTGACCGAGACGCCCGGCCAGAGAATGGCCGTGGAGTACCTGAACGAACGCTTCCGCGACGGCTCCCTGCCCATTCGCGTGGGCGGGCACTCCAAGGGCGGCAACTTCGCCGTCTACGCCTCTGTCTTCTGCGACGAGGGGGTTCGGAGGAGGATTCGGGACGTCTTCACCAACGACGGCCCCGGCTTCGCGAACGCCGTCACGCGGCTGCCGGCCTATCGGGACCTCGCTTCCTGGATCGTCAGCATCGTCCCGGAGGACTCCCTCGTCGGCATCCTGATGAACAGCGCCGTGGACCACAGGATCATTCGGAGCTCCAACAGGGGGCCGACCGCACACGACGCGCTGTCTTGGCTGGTCCGGGGAAACCGCTTCATCCCTGTGGAGGAGAGGAGCGGCTTCAGCGTGTTCTTCGAGCGCTCCATGCGGGCCTGGCTTGCGGACCTCTCGGACGGCGAGAAGCGCCGCTTCGTCGAGTCCATCTTCGGCGTCCTGGAGTCCACGGGCTCGCGGACCCTGGAGGAGATGCGCCAGACCCCCGTGCAGAGCGCCTTTGCCGTCCTCAGGGCCGCGCGCGGGCTGTCGCCCGACCGGCAGAGACAGGTCCTCGCCATCCTGACGCGGCTTGCCGTAACGGGCGGGACGGTCTTTGCACAAAACGTCAATGGAGGCGCGTCGGAGTTCCGGCGGCGTCTGTCCGATTGGCTGAGGGGCGGCCCGGTGGACTGAGCGCCGTTTCCCGCCGCCCCCCGCACGGCATGCCGCACCCCCTGTTGCCGGAACGCCGTTTCCCGAGCTCTGCCGCCGGGCCCAAATCCGCAGGCAAATTTTTAACGTGTGGTAAAGACAGGTTTTGCACGCTTTCTGCTGCACCTGACGAATGCAAAATGAGAGTTGGCTCAATCTATGCAACAACGCACGTTATTCTTCATAAGGCTATCGCAACCTGCGGATTTTGGACATGATTCTGGATTTGCTGGACAGGGCTGCGTCCTTGAAATGAGACGATGTGCTGCGCTATCGGTATCGGCTACGACGCGATGCGATGCTTGACGACCTCTTCCTACATATCCAGGGCGTACCTCGAAGGGGGCGCCGCGGTGTGGCGGACTAACCGGCATCTTGGGATGTCCGTTCGCAAAACTGAGGGAATGGGAAGAAAAAGGCTGTTCCCCAAAGGATTGACAGAGCAGCCCTGCTTCTGATAGAATCTTCTTGTTGCTTCCCTCCGGTGGAGAGCCCCACCGAAAAGCCCATAAGAGAAAGGAGGGTTCTCTATGCGCCGTTCCGACACATGATGCGTTCCCGGCAATGCACGTGGTGCATTTTTTCGGCGGTCCGAGTCGGGACGCAGGAGGGAATTTGGATCTTTTCTCCTCACTGTTTGACCCTTCCGTCCGATAGTTTTTCCTTGAGGTTTTGCTTCCTATCTCAAAAGAGGATGGCTTGATCCTATCGGAGCCATCGCGATGCTGTCGTCGTCTCGCCAAGGGGTGCAGCCTTTAGGGGCGTGTGACGGTCGACGCAAATGGAGCCGTCACTTAAGTCAGGAAGGCTTGGATTCATGTGCAAACATTTGCTTAAGCGCTTGGGGAGCTCCTTGATCGTGCTGTTCCTGGTGTCCGTTATTATTTTTGTGCTGATTCACTCGCAACCAGGCAATCCATTTGCATCCATGATCTCACACGATACAGATCCGGCTTTTGTAGCTGAGCGAATGGAGGCAATGGGGTACAACGACTTGTTGCCTATGCGTTATGTTAAATGGCTGAGTCGAGTCTTTCAGGGCGATTGGGGATACTCCATTCAGTACAAAGCGCCCGTGATGGAAATAATAGCCTATCGCCTTGGAAACACTGTCCTGTTATCGGGGATGGCCTTTGTTATCAGTGCCTTGATTGCACTCTGTTTGGGGATCTTTTCAGCTGCTCAAAAAGGTCGTTGGTCCGATACGCTGATTACCGTGCTGTCTTTTGTGGGTATATCATTGCCAACTTTTTTTGTGGCACTTTTATTCATCAAGATATTTAGCTATGATTTCGCTTTTTTGCCCCCTACGGGTATGATAACGCCTGGCACAAAATTGATGGGTTGGGCCTATTTCGTAGATGTCGTGCGTCATATGATTATGCCAGTTTTAGTTCTTGTGGCTACGCATGCGGCGATATTGTTACGCTATGTGCGTAGCGGTATGATTGAAATTTTGAGGCAAAATTACATCCGTACTGCGCGAGTAAAAGGCCTCAATCGCTTTCGGACGGTTATTGTACATGGATTTCGCAACATCTTTGTTCCTGTCATCACGATACTGTGCGTTCAATTTCCCAACCTCCTCTCTGGAGCCGTTGTCACAGAAACTGTTTTCGTATGGCCTGGTATTGGCCGATTAAACTATGATGCTATTCTGGCCCGAGATTATCCGTTAATCATGGCCATAACAATGGTGTTGGCTACTTCTGTAGTAGGCATGAATTTTATCGGCGATTTTCTCTGCTTTATGGCAGATCCGGAGTCTCGCTTGAAGTTATAGATTGCTGTTTTCAATGATTTAATAATCGAAGGGGCGAGGTGGCTTGTCAAGGAATCTGGGACGTCCAGAGGCAGAAACATGGAGCTTGAAACGTATTGCTATACGAAAGTACTTGAAGAACAGAGCCGCGACGACAAGCCTTGTGTTGTTATTGATTTTGGTTGTTTCGGCTGTGTTTGCACCAATTTTTGCCACTCACGATATCAGTGCGACGAACTTGCGAAAGATATTGCAGCCGCCAAGCTCGGAGCATTTACTTGGAACGGATAACGTAGGACGTGATGTATTTTCCCGTCTTTTGTTCGGGGGACGGATAACTGTTCTGGTCAGTGTATGTTCCATGTTGCTGCAACTTTTCATTGGCTCCACTTTGGGCGCTATCGCAGGTTATTTTAGCGGTATTGTTGATATGTTTATGGCTCGTGCCACCGATGCCGTCATGAGTTTTCCTTTTTTGGTTATATCCATGAGTGTGCTGGTAGTATTGGACAGCAGCACTTTCAAGCTTATTATGGTTATTGGACTGCTTATGTGGCCACGTATTTTCCGTGTTGTACGTGCCGAAGTGATAAGGCTGAAGAATATGGATTATGTGCTGAGCGCAAGGGCGCTGGGTCTTTCCGCATGTGAAGTCCTTGTTTTCCATCTTCTGCCCAATATGTTTTCTCTCATCGTGGTTTCCTGTACGTTATCCATTGCTCAGGGGATTCTGATAGAGGCGTCCATGAGTTTTCTCGGCCTTGGGGTACAACCGCCGCAACCTAGTTGGGGGAACATGCTCAGTGCGGCACAAAATATGTCTATCTTTCAGCACAATTGGTGGTTATGGATACCCGCAGGCAGTTTGGTGGTGATTACGGCCTTAGCGTTTAATTTCGTAGGGGAGGGCCTGCGCGATGCTCTGGATCCGATGAGTATGTTTCATTAGAGGTATAGTCAAGATGGATCTGTTACGGGTGGAGGATCTTGCAATTCACTTCGAAAGTTTGTTGGGAGCGGTGCGTGCGGTAGACCATATTAGTTTTGTTGTTCCCAGAGGTACGGTGCTTGGTATCGTAGGGGAAAGCGGTAGTGGTAAAAGTACTGTGGCTTTGGCTGTTATGAACTTGCTGACGGATGTTGGGGGATATGTGGATAGTGGTAAAGTGTGGTTTGATGGGCAAGAGCTTCTGAAATTGAGCCCGAGCGAGATGTGCGCGGTACGCGGCGCGTTGATCGCCATGATTTTTCAGGAGCCGATGAGCGCTCTAAACCCCAGTTACACTGTGTACCAGCAGATTAATGAGGTCTATAAAATCCACGGGAAGGGAAATCGTTCAAAGGAAGAACTCGTGGAGCTGTTGATGCGACTGAACTTTGCCGAGCCCCAACAGGTGCTCAGCAAATATCCTTTTGAGCTTTCTGGCGGTATGCGCCAACGCGTAGTGATCGCCATGGCTATTGCCTTGAACCCTCCATTGTTGATTGCGGATGAACCCACTACTGCCTTGGATACGATAAACCAGGCAGAAGTGTTGCAGCTATTTAAAGATATCAATAACGAGATAGGGAGTGCCATCCTCTTTATCACTCATGACCTTGATGTCATTGCCGAGATGGCGCAACGTGTTATCGTGATGTATCAAGGGAGGATTGTGGAGGAAAATGACGTGCTGGGTTTTTTTGACGCACCTCTACATCCTTATACTCAAGATCTGTTGCGCGCCAGGCCGGGGCATTTCAATGGTCGATTTGCTTTGATTCCCGGGGGTGTGGAAGCAGTCTATAACGAATCCGATCGGTGTCCCTACGCGCCTCGTTGTAGTGTGCGTATGAAGATATGTGCTCAACAGAAACCACCGGAGATACGGTTAGACTCCTATCGGCGCGCGGCCTGCTGGAGGCTGACGGATAAGAATTTGAGAGAAAAGCGTGATGAACAATAATGTGCTTGTGCGGGTGCATGATTTAAAAAAATATTACACTCGGAATAAATGGATTTTTTCTGGTAAGTCTGATTACTGTCGGGCAGTGGACGGTGTTAGTTTTACCATCTCTCGTGGTAATACCATGGGGCTGGTGGGGGAAAGTGGCTGTGGTAAGTCTACTGTAGGTAAAACCCTGCTGAATCTGATAATGCCCAGCGGTGGCAGCGTGAGTTTTGATGGAATATGTGTGTTTGATGTGGAGAGGAAAAAAGAATTATCTTCCGAGCAAATGACTGCTTTACGTCACCGTATGCAGATTGTTTTTCAAGATCCTTACGCTTCTTTGAATCCTCGCATGCCCATAATGCGTGTCTTGAGCGAGGGGATCCTGAAGCACAAGATTTTGCCTAAAGAGCGAATCAAGGAGCGGTGTCTCGAATTGTTACACCAGTGTGGTATGGAGGAGAAAGCGCTATGGCGTTATCCGCATGAGCTTTCGGGGGGACAGCGTCAGCGTGTCAGTATTGCGCGTGCGTTGTCGGTCAATCCTCAATTTATTGTGTGTGACGAACCCACTGCTGCGCTGGATGTATCCGTCCAGGCACAGATTCTCAACCTCCTGCTGGATCTAAAGGATTCGCTCTCCCTCACCTATTTGTTCATTACGCACAATCTACGTGTGGCATGTCATTTTTGTGATTTTATTGCGGTGATGTATCTTGGAAAGATCGTTGAGATGGGGCCTGCGGCGGCTGTGGTACAAGAGCCTCTGCACCCCTATAGTCAGGCACTTATTTCTTCGATGCCTAAAACGCATCCTTCCCAGAAGAAATATCACATTTCACTTCATGGCGATGTTTCTATGGCAGCGAGTATCTCGAAGGGATGCCAATTTCATCCTCGTTGCCCGAGGGCTATAACTTTGTGTGCTCTGAGGGAACCGGAACTTATGGAATATGCGGATGGCCGCCGTGCTGCCTGTCATTTACCCGGTTAAAAAGTTAAACAGCGCATCAGCGTGTCAATACCATGAGGTAGAGGAGGGGGTACAGAATGGAAAATGAAAATGTATTTAAGCTGCGTAGGGCGTTACGCCTTGAACGCAGGGTTGTGGGGGTTCATTTTCTGGCTTATCGACAGGAATATGATACGAGTTTGCATGAACCGATGCAGGGAAAACGCAGCTTTTGTGGCATGGTGCATTTGGCGAGTAATGGCGAAAAAATCAAAGTGAACGGAAAGAATTTTGCCTGTTTGGGTGGCGCTCAGTCCTTGGGAATCTTGGATGAGCCGGAGGCAACGATGTCCGGCCGTCTTTATCGTGAATGCGGGTTGTATGGAAGCCATGCTATTGCCCGCCAGGTCAACGACAGTATGCAGCATATCAAACATAAAATATATGGTGTGGAGGTTGGGCCGTTGGAGGAAATGGAAAAAGCGGACACGGTTATCATTCTTGGCAGTGCCCGCCAAATGATGCGTATCATGCAAGGTTACTCGAATAAGTTTGGTGTGGCTCGCCATCTTTCTACCGTAGGCAATCAAGCCATGTGCAGCGACCTTGTTGCCAAACCTTTTTCCAACAACGATATCAATTTGTCGTTGATGTGTGTAGGTGCTCGTGGTAATACGCGATGCTCCGATGGCGAAATGGGAATAGGGTTTCCCATTCAATATATGCACCCACTAACGGATGGGGTTCTGCTAACACTTAATTTGGTGGAATACAATGAAGAGAAAAAGCGCATCCTCGAAGGCCTTGACGATCCCATGGGACTTGGGATGCCCATTGAAATGAATGTAAGTTATGGTCAAAATGCTGCGCGCTATCGCGAATATTGTAATGAGATGGAGATGAAAGAAGGCGAATATCAGCGCTAGATGGAGTTTGGGTCATTATTGGTTATGCAAGAACATTACATTGGAGGCTTGGGGGATTCGCGCTATTTTGTTTGCCTTGCGTAGCGCACTTCTTTGAACGCGCTCGTTTGTGCCTGTAAAAATTGCTTTTTCTGGCTGTGGAATACGTTTGTAAAAGGACAAAAAAGAACTTGCGGAAAGCGAGGAAGATTGCAATGAACTCGAAACGCTTTTTCACGTTATTAATAGGAATTATGGTGTTTATTGGTATTAGTGCATTGGAGCCGCATAGCGTTGCCGCCGCACAGAGGGACACCATCATTCATGGTATCGCCGATGTTGTCCCTGGCTTGTTCAATCCACTCCTTGCCACTAAAACAACGGATGAGGATATCAATTTGCTTATGTTTCCGGGGCTTTTTAAGATTGCTCCCGATAGCACTTTGGTTCCATATTTGGCCGAATCGTGCGACATATCGAATGATGGCAAGACCTTTACTTTTTATCTGAATAAAAATGCCGTATGGCATGATGGAAAAAAGGTAACAGCGGGTGATGTGGCGTTCAGTTTTAGTTCGATTCTGGCTCCAGGTTACACAGGTACCGGCTATGGGCGTTTCAAGGGGATTCTCGGCGCGGAAGAATATCATGCCGGTAAAACGAAACACGTGGAAGGTATCCGTGTTATTGATGATTATGTCATTGAAGTCAGGTTTAATGCTCCATCTTCTCCAGGCTTCACTAACATGGCTAAGGTTGGTATCATACCTAAGCACATATGGAGCTCTTATGAGCCGAGTACTTGGGAGAAACAGACTCAGCTTTTGAATCATCCCATTGGCTGCGGTCCCTATAAAATGACAGAATATGTCGAAGGACAATATATCGTTTTAGAGGCTTTTGATGATTTTTTTGAGGGTAAGCCCAAAACTCCTAAACTCGTCGTTAAAATCACTACTCCCGACAGCATACTTGCGGAGTTTCGTAACGGAACCATTGATATTGTAAGTGTTCGGGATTTGACCCGAGCTGACCTCGATACTTTGACCGGGCAACTTGGATTCAAAACGGTATCCTTCGCAAATAATGTGTATCGTTATGTCGGTATCAATATGCGGAAGGATGTTTTTAAAAGTCTTGAGCTCCGCCAAGCACTGAGCTACGCCATTGATCGTCCGCTAATCATCAAGGCAATTCTTGAAGAGCGTGGAGTCTTAATCAATGCGCCCTATCTGCCCTCCGGTTGGGCCGCCCCCAATGAGAATAGCTTGAATCAATACGCTTATAATCCTGAAAAGGCAATCAGTCTGTTAAAAAAAGCAGGTTATGAGGATCGGGACGGTGACGGCATAGCGGAAGACGAAGATGGAAATAAACTACAGTTTACTTATAAGATTCCTGTAGATTCTAAAATTTCAGAGCAAGTTGCGGTGTTTTTGCAGGAAAGCTGGCGCGCTATTGGCGTAGACGTCAAGATCCTTTCTTATGACTATCGAACCGTGGCACAACAGTGCGTCATGGATCATGACTTTGATTTATATACGTTAAATTGTCAATTTTCTTTAGATCCCAATTTGCTTCCTTGGTGGCATTCCAGTGCTATCCATGATGAACCAGGTGTGGGAAGCTACAATTTTGGTGCCTTCCGTAGTGCTCGTGTGGACGAACTCATTGATCTGGATATTGCAGAGAGAGATCAGCATAAGCGTATAGCCTATAATCATGAAATCGCCCAGATCATTAATGCGGAGGCTCCTATGGTCTTCTTATATGTGCAGAATAATGAGATGGCCTATCATCCTGGTTTGAAGGGATATCAGCCTTCCACATTTAATATTTTTTACAATGTGAAAAATTGGTTTATTGAAGAGTGAGGTGGACAACCTCATCCTCGCCGAGCTGGCCTATACGGACTTCGACGGCGTCGTGGCGCCGCAGGGCTAGCCCGTCTCCGTCCGCGCGGTTCGCGACCGGTACTTCCGCCTGCATACGCGCGCGGAGGTGCGGGGCAGGAGGACCTTTACCGGCCCCGCTCCACTGCTGCTGGACCCGCTTGCGGACTCCGTCCGGTATCGGGACATGCGGATGGCCTGGTACCGCAACCACGTCTCCAAGAGGTCGGGCTCTGGGACGAGGTGGCGGACCGGCTGGACGCCCCGGCGGCGAGCCTGTCCGGCGGGCAGCAGCAGCGGCTTTGTCTGGCGCGCGCCCTGGCCCTGGACCCGGAACTGCTCCTGTTGGACGAGCCGACCGCCTCGCTGGACCGGGCCGCGGCGCACACGATAGAGGAGCTGATCCTGTCCTTCCGGGGACGCCGTTCCGTCATCCTGGTCTCCCACAACCTGAGACAGGCCAGGAAGCTGGCCGATTGTGCCCTAGTCCTCTCGGACGGGCGCATCGTGAGGCGGCTGAGCGCGGAGGCGCTGAGGGGCTCCGTCGAGGACGAGGACCTCTTTCTCGATTATGCCGGTCCTGATGGCTGTCGGGGATGACAGAATAAGCCTGTCGTAAGTAAAGCGGCTTCCCGGCTTGTCTTCCTCCTTGGCTCCTCCTTCCCGGTCCCCTCAAAACATCCCGAGGTGAACAGCGGCTTTATTGGGCTTACAGCGGCGGAGGCCGTGCCGGAATCGTTTACGCAGGGATCGTCAATTCTATCCGCAAAGGCGTGCCGCCCCAAACCGTAGGCTGCGGCAAGTTATATTTGTAGCGTTATTGTGGCGTTATATTGGTGATGTATTATAATGGAAGACGTTCAAGACGTCTCGACCTGCGTCCGTATTGGCGTATTCTTGAACGTGATGTATTTTTGAATATTGATGTATTCTTGTACTTGAATGGAGATGGCGCGATGAAGACGATGCAGGTGAAGGGATTGCTTTTTTTCGTGCTGGCGTATGGGGTGCTGGCGTCGGCGGGGTGCGGAGGTGGAGGCTCCGAAGAGCAGGGGATCTCGGGCCCCGCGCCCAACCCCTACCTCTCCGCCCCGCTCTATGGGACCACGCACTTTGACCCTGCCCAGAGCGACTCCACCCCCTACGGTCCCCCAAAGGGCTCCTTTACCATTGACCCAGTGCGGCAGCCCATCTCCTATGGCGGACCGGTGAACATCATCACCCTGGCCTCCACCTCCCCTCGCTTCATGTGGGGCGTGGGGAGCGACCGCGTCGCCTACATCAACGCCGCCGGCACGCAGTGGGCAGAGGTGGCTCGGCTCGACGCCCCGGCCTACCTCTCTCCGGACATGGGTCCCGCGGCGCCGGGGGCGCACAAGACCATCGGGGAGATGAGCTTTGAGGGCAAGACCTCCCGGGACATACACCAGGTTTTCGTGATGAACTACGGCGCGAAATACAACGCCCGGCTGGCCAACGGTGTCTACTCTGCGGTGGACAAGGACAATGTCCTCTACGCCACCTACGGTTACGGCGTCTACGCCTTCGCCCTAAAGGACGCCGCAAATCCCGCGGCGGGCATCGAGGTGCGCCACAGCATCGCGGACGCGGCGGACGCCATCCAGGGAGCCGGGGCCAGAGCGGTGCTTTATGGCCTGAATATGACCTACGACGGACACATCATCCTCAACTTCGAGAACGGCGTCTCCGTGCTGAACCGTACCCTGGACGCAGCCTCTGCCCAGACGATCCTCTTCCCCGGAGAGCACACCAGCAACTCCCTGGCCGTGGACGAGAAGGGGGGCATCTACGTGGTGACCAACAAGAGGATGCACAAACTGGTGTGGACCGGAAGCCGGCTCTCGGACGCAGAGGCCGACGGCGCTTGGTCTTCCCCCTACGACGCCCCGGAGGACGCCGTTCCTCCCATTGTGAAGTTTGAGCCCGGTTCCGGCTCCACGCCGACGCTGATGGGGTTCGGCAAGGACGCCGACAGGCTGGTGGTCATCACCGACGGCTCTCGGCGGATGAATCTGGTGGCCTTCTGGCGCGACGAGATACCCCAGGACTTCGTGCAGCAGGACGGTACCCCGTCACGTCGGATCGCCGGTCAGATCCCTGTGACCTGCGGCTACAGCCAGCTCCCCACGTGGATTCAGTCCGAGCAGTCCGTGGTGGTCAACGGCTATGGCGCCTTTGTGGTCAACAACCTGCCCCTGGAGTCCGACACCATGACGAGGCTGCCCAAGATTTTAGGTGCAGCCACTTTGGGCCCCGTGTATTCCTCTTCCCAAGGGGTGGAGCGCTTCCGCTGGGATCCGAAGGAACATCGCTGGGTGTCTGTCTGGAGGCGGCCCGACGTGTCCTCCACCAGCATGATCCCCGTCCACTGCCGGAACGGCAACATGGCCTTGGTCAGCGGCTATGGGGCGCAGGGCTGGGAGCTCACGGGCATGGACTGGGACACCGGCGCCACCGTGCACCGCACGATCTTCGGCAAGAGCAACTATGGCAACGGCGCCTATGCCATCCTGCAGTTTCTGCCCAACGGGGACCTGCTCTTCAACAGCCTGGTGGGCCCCTACCGTGTGAGCTACTGACTGGTCCTGAAGGCTAAGGTCCTGTGGAGGCCCCGGAAGCTGACCGATTGCGCCCTGGTCCTCTCGGACGGGCGCATCGTGAGGCGGCTGAGCGCGGAGGCGCTGAGGGGCTCCGTCGAGGACGAGGACCTCTTCCTCGATTATGCCGGTCGTGATGACTGTCGGGGATGCCTGTCCCGGTTGCCGTGAATGAGGGCGCTTTCGCCCCGGGCCGTGTACTTACTGCTGGCCCTCGCCGCGAACGTCAACGGAGGGAAACAGGACGGCTATTCGGGGCGGTACTTCAAGCTGAACGCTGAACGCCGACATCGACCTCAAGGGCGTCACGTGGACGCCGATCGGCAATCTGAGCGACAGCGAGAAACAGTCGACTTTCTTCCGCGGCACGATCGACGGAGCCGTGACCCCCGGGACGATCCTCGGGCGCACCAACGCGGACAGCTCGTACGACGCGGCGACGAAGGCGAACGCGAAGGTCCTCGTCGACGGCAAGCCCTCGGGGGCGGAGGTCGGCACGATCAGCCGGATGTACGAGAGCGCGGATCAGGGGGACGAATAATCGATCCTGCCGGAGTCCTCGCCTCATTCGCCGAGGATTTTCGCAGAACGCTTTTGAGGGGGTCCGGCCCGCTTGGGCCGGACCCTGCGATATTCTGGCGTCGGGCCGTCCGGGTGACGTTATCACAGAACAACGACAGACAGCGCCCAAATCCGCAGGCAAAATTTTCAACCTGCGGAAAAGACGGGTTTTGCACGCTTTCCGCTGCACCTGACGGGTGCAAAATGAGAGTTGGTCCAATCTATGCAACAACGTGATTCATTCTAAGGCTATCGCGGTCTGCGGTTTTGGGCTCGGGATGTTTGGGATAGGTGGGAGGAGGCGTCATTCGACAACCTCCCACCTGCCTTCCATTTTTCCCCCGACACGGCGTAGCAGACCACGCTGGCGCAGGTTCCGGATGTTCCCCCGCACCGCTCGTTCGGTGATGCCAAGCAGAGAGGCCAGCTCCGGGACCGTGACCGAAGATTTCTCCCGGCAGGTCTCGAGGATCTTTTTCGACGACTTCCCGATGCGCGCCTGAGGCTTACCCGGCGTTTTCTCCTCTTGATGTTTATCCGAGGTTTTTAGAACGCGCCTGGAACGTTTTCCCGAGACAGGGGCAACCCCTGGAATATCCTCCAAAACGTCAGCCGGGATGGGCAGTCCCCCAGAGCCCGTTGTCTCGACCGGCTTCCGGAGGATCGTCGCGGTAAACGAGCAGCTGTCGCGGTCGTCGACAAATTCGATAGCTGGCCATTCCTCGAGGGCCCGTACGATCCCCGAGCCCAGTCCATGGTAGGGAAGCAACCCCTTGGCCGCGTAAGAGGCTAAAATCGGGTTGCGGATGTTGGAGTTTCCGGTTCGAATCTTCTCGACGGTCATGTTGTCCGGCAGGTGTCCGGGGCTTTGGATCTCAATTCGGTCGTCGAAGATAAGTAGGCGAATCGAGGCGCTGATCAAATAATCTCGATGCACCAGAGCATTGACCAGCAGCTCCTCGAAAACCGATTCGGAGATCTCGGGCAGGCCCGGCATATTCACCCCGCGCGTGGCCTGCACCTTGTGCAGGTTGCGCATGACAAAAGCCAGGGCCCCCTCGAAGACTCTTGTCAAGGGGCCGGAGAAATCCTCGGCGTCGAGGTAGTCGGTGGGATGGATTTTGTTGCCGGGATAGCGGATTGCCTTGACCACAAACGACGGCTCAATCCATTCGGGCCGATCGACGAACAGGAGCAGTCCGGCCAGATTCAACCGATCGTCCTCGGTAGCCAGATTCATGTTCCGTAGGAGCCGAGCCAGTTCATCGAGTGAGTTCGGGAAAGCCCATTTGTGGAATTCCCACAGAAAATCGCGAAAACGCAGCTTGTCCAGCTTGTCGATACCCGCCCTGGTGGGCAATTCATCAGCGTGGAACGTATGGGAGAGCTGAAACAGGCGGCGCAGTTCCTCTCTGGAATTGACCCTTCGCTTATCCGCCCCCGTTCTCAGCCAGATCACGCCGTTTTTGTCGAAGTAAGGCTTGTCGAGCCCCTGTGGGACGCTCAGCACGATGATCAGGCGACCGTCCTCCAGTGCGACGTTTTCCGTTCGCACCGTCAGCGGACTGTGTACCAGCTGGCTGGCGGCGTTGCTGATAAGCTGATTGGTTCGGGCCACATCCGCCCCCGAAAGCCCCGGCACGGTGCCGTCATCCCCCACGCCAACAAGGATCGTTCCCCCGCTGGAGTTGGCAAAAGCCACCATTTCCGCAGCCAGGGACTGCGCGTTCTTCACTTCCTTTTTGAATTGGCGCGTAGAGTCCTCGCCAAGGGCAATCTGGGCGAGAAGCGATTTCAGGTTCATGAACGTTCTCTCCTGTCGTCTCATGCTGTCTCCCGGCTCGCCCATTGGGGGCGGGAATGAGGATTAAACACCTCAAGAGGCTGTTGACATGGAAATTTTAACGCATTTTCCCTCGTTCGGGAACGGTGCTGCCCTGTCCGTGAAATACCGTGCTCTTTCTCTGTGCTGCACGAGGACGGCGAAATCCTGCAACCTCTTGGGCATCGCCGGGCAGTCTGTCCTGCATGGTGTTCCACCCCCTTGGGGGACTGCCGCAAACGTTCTACGCGTCCCTTCGCCTCGGGCGTGAGCGCGAAGATCTGGCCTACGCCCAGTTCTTTCAACCCCTGCCCGAAGCTGCTCAAAGGCCGTTGCTTTCCCTCCTCTTTCTCCTCCTCGGATAACTCTTGAGGGGAACGGAAAATAGTATGCCCAAGAAGCGGGGCATACTATGCCGATCGCTTACGTCGACACGCGGCGTAGTTGCCGAGTTGTCGACGCAGATGGTTTATAGCCTCGGCTATAAACCATGACCTTGATGCGCTTGATCTCTTTTTGTGACAATGCCACTCGCTCCTGCTCCATACCCGAGTATTACCAAAAGACCTACCTACCGGGGAGGGGGGGGTGGACCGAAGGTTTAGCGTAGCTACAATTATCACAGAACAACGACAGCCGCGCCCCGCGTCGTTTGACATTCCGCCGGCGATGGGGTATAAACACCACGAAAGGCTCAGCGACGATTTTTTCCCAGGAGAGGAGGAGGGCTCGAATGCGGCAGTGCGGATTCACCTGAGGAAGCAGCTTGGATGCACGGGATGCATGCCGTGAGGGGATTCCTTCGGAGTCGTCCGTTCGGGCCGAGCTCTTCAAAGTTTGATCGGGATTCGATCGAAGTATGACGCGCCCGCTTTGCGCGCCGTCGTCGTCTTTATTTGAGGAGAGGCCGCCCGGAGCGACCTCTCCTTTTTCGTCTCCTTCCCTTTACGGTCTCTCTCGTTCCCCCTGTCCGTTTTTATTCCGTTTTCGCAGTTTTCGAGCGCAAACAGATATGAATATCTCTTGGTCTTGATGTCTTATGGAGGTGGCTCGCCATGACGAAGGTCGAGTTTATCAATACGTGTCCGTGCTGCGACGGCCATGTGGACGTCCTCAACGAACTGCAGAAGCGTTTTCCGGAGAAGATCGACCTCAAAATCTATTACGCCGGAAAGGATTTCGACTACCTGCCCAAGTACGGGCCCATCACCCGCGGCACGATGATCGTCGACGGCAAAGACCGCTATGAGGACCTGAACCGCCGCACCATCGAGAAGGTCATATCGGAAGCGATCGGCGAGGAGCTATGAGCCTCCTCCTTCAATATGGCCGGCAGTTCTGTCAATATTCCTGGGGGATGCTGGAGACCAGCGGACCGTGGCTGATTCTGAGCTTCCTGTTCTGCGGCGTCCTGCACGCTGTTCTGCGGCCGGAGACGCTGCAGCGGTCGCTCGGCAACAAGAAACTGTCCTCCATCGTCAAGGCGACGGTCTCCGGGATGCTGCTCCCCATCTGCAGCTGCGGGGTGGTGCCGCTCTCCCTCGGCCTGTACTATTCCGGGGCCTACCTCGGCCCGACGCTGGCGTTCCTGGTGGCGACGCCGGTCATCAACCCGGCGGCGGTCATCTTGGCCTATGCGATGCTGGGGCCGCAGATCGCGACGATCTACCTGCTCAGCGGCTTCGTCATCCCCTTCGTGATCGGGATCGTCGGAAACGCCCTGGGGGGCCCCGAGCTCCAGTCGTCCGCGGCCGCGGGGTTGGCGGCGGCGCCCTCCGGCCGGGAGGACCGGCCGACACTCCCGCCCCTGATGCAGCGTATCCGCGGGGGGATCGAATGGGGGTTCAACGACCTTGCGGTGCAGACGTGCCGGTTCATCGTCGTCGGCACGGCGTTCGCCGCGCTTCTGCTGACGGTCGTCCCCACGTCGTTCATCCTCGACTACCTGAGCAGCCCGCGCCTGATGTCGCTGCTGGGCATCACCCTGCTGGGGTGCGTCATGTACGTCTGCGCGCTGGGACACATCCCGTTCATCGCGGCTCTGGTCAGCGCCGGTGCGGCGCCCGGAGTCGCCGTGACGTTTCTCCTTTCGAGCGTGGCCACGAATTTCCCGGAGATGGTCAGCATCTGGCGGCTGATCGGCAAGAGGGCGGTGACCATCTACACGGGCATGCTCGTGCTGTTCGGCCTGGCCTTCGGCTATATTACGAACCTCCTTCTGGCGGACGGCTTCAGGCCGGTCTTCGACCTGACGCACTCGCAGGGCAAGATCGACTTCGTCAGCAGGATCTCCATCGATTTCCCCGACGGGTTCAAGGTCTTCTGCGCGATCCTCGTCCTCTGCATTGGCGGCTACGGCTGGCTTCTGCAGTGGAGGCGGTCCCTGCGCAGGAGGGGGGCATGACCCACCTCGTTCCGTGGGGCGGAGTTCTGCTCCGCGCCCTCCTCCTTCTGGCATTCCTTCTGGCGTTCCCCGGCCCGGGCGCGGCGCCTGGCGGAGCGGAGGACGTCTCCCTGCCCGTGACCAGTCATCCCCTGGTCGCGGTCTTCCGGGAGAGCCTCCCCGACAGGGAGATCCTCTTGACCACCCTGGGGGACTGCAATGCGGACGGCATCGAGGACCTCGTGGTCGTCTACCGCGAGGACAGGGACAAGAACCATATGGTTGCCGTCTACTCCGACGGCGGCTCGTTCCGCATCTCCGCGCCGGTTCGCGCTCCCCTGGAGAACTGCCGGCTGCAGTGGCGCGATATCGACGAGGTCCCGCCGATCGAGCTGCTGGTGTCGGGACAAAAGGGCATCTACATCGGATACGCCGTCTTTCGCTTCGTCGATGGGGAGTGGATCAGCCTCTTCGGCGACGGAATGGACGGATGCTGTTGACTTCTGTTTTGGTGGATTTTCTGAATTTATCGGAGGCGATGAAGTTGGAGAAGTTGAAGTCGAAGTTGAAGTCGAAATCGAAGTGGAACGTGAACGAAAAATTCTGTTTCTGCGCTCTTGTCCTGGTCCTGGCCTGCATCCTCGGAACGAGTGGCCCGGCGGCCGCCTCCGACGAGAAGGACGACCCGGTGCCGGCGATGGTTGCCCAATACAAACTGGAGCCCCTTCCCGAGGAGGACGCCGAGTACACGGTCAACCTGGGATACTACAACTGCGATCACATGACGGCGGCCTGCATCGGCAAGGACTCCGGCATCTTCAAGGCCCTGGGGATGAAGGTGGAGATCACCGGAAACGGAAAGGTCCCCGAGGCCATGAGCGCCGGCCGGATGGATATGGCCTACGCCGGCTGGACGACGACGCTGCGCGCCGTGCAGGTCGGCACGCCGCTCTTCATCGCGGCGGAGAACCACACGGGTGGCGCGGAGTACCTCGTGTGCAGCTTCAACATCAAGAAGCCGGAGGACCTGCTTGGCAAAAAGGTGGCTGCGGGTGGGGACCCCGCCAACTCGATGAACTGGATGGAGTGGACCGATCAGCTGGGGCTTCCGAACGACATCGAGAAGTACGAGAACTATTCGATGAGCGACGCGGACGCCTACTTCTCGATGGTTGCCGGCAAACTGGACGCCTTCACCTGCTGCGATCCCTGGGGCTCCATGGCCGAGCACGAGAAGACGGGCTGGGTCATGGTCCGCCAGAACACGGATAGAAAAAATGGACACGGGACGTGCTGCAAGGTCTGCATGAACTACAACTTCGCCAAAAAACACCCGAAGCTCGCCAGCAGGATGCTCCTGGCCCATACGCTTTGTGTGCAGTACATGTATCAGCATCCCTACAAGGCGGCCCGCATCTTCGCCGAGAACTACAACGTCCCCCTGGAGGTCGGCCTGATGACACTCTACAAGAAGCTGAACGAGGAGGGCCGGACGATCAGCTGGAAGCTGAACCGCCAGAACATGCAGAACCAGCTCGACACGATGAGGCACTACCACGTCCGGGACGACATCAATACCGTGAACCTGGACGACTACATCGACCTCTCCTACTTCGAGGCCTCCGGCGCGATCGACTTCGACCGGTTCATCCAGGAGAAGGTGGACCCGGTGTTCCCCACCGGAATGAGCTACAAGGACTGGAGGGCGAAGGCTGTCGAGATCGACGGTATCGTTGAATAGACGCCCCTCTCCACTCGTCATCATCCTCTGTGCGGCGCTGGCGGCGACGGCCGTCTTCCTGGCTGCCCCGGCCCGGCGCCCGCACGGAGAGGGGCTCATGATCGCCTGTGGTGAGGACCTGGCCGGGCAGATCGTCGCCTACGCCGCCCGGACCGGCGGCACAAGGGTCGGCTCCGTCGACATGAAACGGCTCTCCTTTCTCCAGCTCAGCGACTGCTGCGGCACGCAGGCCGAGTTTGCGCTGGCCGGCGGGGAGTTCGACATGGCGGTGCTGTGTCCGGATGCGGCGCAAAAGTTTCTGGACTCCGGGGCGCCGTTCAGGGTGTTCGGCGGGCTGGTGAAAAATGCGAACGTGCTGGTCGCCCGGGATGCGGCACGTCCCCGGACTGTGGGGTACATGAATGGGCGGGACCTCCAGAGGCAGGCCGTTTTCGCCAATCTGGGAGGGGCGGTGCAGCTGCATCCGATCGCGGCCCCGGCCCTGCCCTACGCCCTGGAGTGCGGAGCCGTCGACGCGGTCGTCCTGGATGCCGCCGACGCGATCAAACTTCCGCAGTATCGGAGCAGCGCGCTGCCCAGCGACGCTCCCTCCGCGGTTCTGGTCGTTCATGAGGCGCTGCTCGGGAGCGCAGATTTCAAGGATTTTGTCGGACATTACAACGATACGGTCGGGAGGTTGGAGGCTTCTCTCCGCGAAGAGCTGCTTCCGCAGGTCCTGGGCGTCGAGTGTGGAGAGGAAACTTTGAGAACATGGCACAAAATGAACGTTCACTTATTAACGCTTCCGGCATCAACTTTTCCGGCAGAAGGGGGCTGAACCTGGCCGCCGTCATAGGGCGCAGGAAGGGCTTCGTCTGCATGCTGGCCGGCACGCTGGCCGTCTGCCTGATCTGGTACTTCCTGGCCAGGGCGATCAATCGCAGCCTGATCCTTCCGGACTTCCTCGTCACGATGAAGACCTTTTTCCTCGGGTGGTTCGACAAGAAGGTGATGTCCAACCTCGGCATCACCCTCGTGCGCGTCTTCACGGGCTGCGTCTATGCGGTTGCGATCGGGCTGCCGCTGGGGCTCCTCATGGGCTCCTCCCGTACCGCGCTCGTCGCCCTGTCCCCCTACGTGAACTCGATACGGCAGGTCCCCATCATGGCCTGGGTTCCGCTTTCCATCATCTGGTTCGGGCTCGGGGACGGGCCGACCATCTTCATGATCGCCATGAGCGCCGTGTTTCCCATCCTGATCAACACGATCTCCGGGGTCATGAACATCGACCCCAACTATAAGAACGCAGCGCGATGCATGGGGGCCGGCACGTGGCAGGTCCTGAGGGATGTCGTTGTCCCTGGTGCGCTTCCCAGCTTCCTGACGGGGTGCCGACTGGCCCTCGGCGGCGCGTGGATGTCGGTCATCTGCGCCGAGTTCATCGCCACCAGCAAGGGGTTCGGCTACATCATGGTCGAGGCGCAGGTGCGCATGAACACGCCCCTGTTGTACGCCCTGATGATCATGTCGGCCCTGGTGGGGTTCGCCATGGACAAGAGCATCGTCCTGCTCGAACACAGCCTGACCGGATGGAGATACAAAGATGGCGCTGCTGACCGTTGACCACGTCAAAAAGTCCTTCGCGGACCGGGAGGGGCTCGTGCGGTCCGTTATCGACGACCTCTCGTTCGAGGTGAGCAAGGGGCAGTTCGTCTCGCTGCTGGGCCCTTCGGGGTGTGGCAAGACGACCCTGCTGACTATCCTGGCCGGGTTCCAGACCTGCACGGAGGGGAAGGTCGCTCTGGAGGGGCGCCCCATCGAGGGGCCGGGCGTGGAGCGCGGCTACGTCTTCCAGAACTACGCGCTCTTTCCGTGGATGACCGTTCGGTCGAACATCCTCTACTCGTTGAGGATAGCCGGGGAGTCCCGGGAAAAACAGGAGACGCGGCTGAATGAGCTGCTCGAGCTGGCCCACCTCAAGGGGCACGAGGGGAAGTATCCCATCCAGCTCTCCGGCGGCATGCAGCAGCGCGTCGCTGTCGTGCGCGCCCTGGCCGGCAGGCCGAAGGTGCTTTTGCTGGACGAGCCGCTCGGGGCCATCGACTTCCAGATGCGCGAGATCATGCAGAACGAGCTGGACCTCCTCGTGCGCCAGGTCGCGGCCACCGTTGTGATGGTCACGCACGACGTCGGCGAGTCCGTCTTCCTCAGCGACAGGGTGCTCGTCATGGGGGCCGGAGGGTGCCGTCTTCTGGCCGACGTCGCGATCGACATGCCCCGTCCGCGCGACCGTTCTTCGAGGCGGTTCAAGGATTACGTCGGCGACCTGACGGACCTGTTGCGCAGGGCGTTTCGCGAGTCCGAGAAGCTGTTCGTGGAGTGAGCTCGGGGGCGCCGCCATCGGCTGCTTCCCCAACATCTACAATCGGTAGATTAATAGTTTGGCATTTATTTCGGAGGCATTGAAATTGAGCAAAAGAGTTTATTTTAGTGCTCTTGTCCTGACTTTGGTCTGCGTCCTCGGAGCGAGTGGTTTTGCGTCCACCTCTGCCGGGAAGGACGACCCGGTGCCGGCGATGGTCGCCCAATACGACTTGGAGCCCCTTTCCGAGGAGGACGCCGGGTACACGGTCAACCTGGGATACTACAACTGCGACCATATGACGGCAGCCTGTATCGGCAAGGACTCCGGCATCTTCAAGGCCCTGGGGATGAAGGTGGAGATCACCGGAAACGGAAAGGTCCCCGAGGCCATGAGCGCCGGCCGGATGGACATGGCCTACGCTAATTGGACGACGGCTCTGCGGGCCGTGCAGGTTGACACACCACTTTTCATTGCCGCGGAAAACCATACGGGAGGGGCGATATATCTCGTATGTGACTTCAACATCAAAAATCCAGAGGATCTGCTTGGCAAGAAAATCGCTGCGGGTGGAGACCCCGTTAATTCGATAAACTGGATGGAATGGACCGATCAGTTGGGGATCCCGAACGATATCGATAAATATGAGAATTTTTCGATGAGTGACGCGGACGCTTATTTCTCGATGGTGGCCGGCAAGCTGGATGCGTTTATCGCCTGTGACCCCTGGGGTTCCATGGCCGAGTATGAAAAGACGGGCTGGATTATGGTCCGCCAGAACACGGAGCGGAAGAATGGACACGGAACCTGCTGTAATGTTTGCATGAATCGTAACTTTGCAAAAGAACATCCGAAGCTCGCCAGCAGGATGCTCCTGGCCCATACGTTGTGCGTGCAGTACATGTACCAGCATCCCTACAGGGCGGCCCGCATCTTCGCTGAGAACTACAACGTCCCGCTGGAGGTTGGCTTGATGACGCTCTACAAGAAGCTGGACGAGGAGGGCCGAACGATCACCTGGAAGCTGGACCGCCGGAACATGCAGAATCAGCTCGACACGATGAGGCACTACCATGTCCGGGATGACATCAACACCATGAACCTGGATGATTGTATAGACCTCTCATATATTGAGGCATCCGGCGCTATCGACTTCGACCGGTTCATCCAGGAGAAGGTGGATCCGGTGTTTCCCATCGGAATGAGTTATAAGGATTGGAGAGCGAAGGCTGTAGAAGTTGACGGTATCGCCGAGTAGATACGAACAGACGGAAATGGAAAACGAAAATGTGTTTAAGTTAAGGAAGGCATTACGTCTCGAACGCAGAATTGTTGGAGTACATTTTCTGGCTTACCGACAGGAATATGATGCAAGTTCATTTGCACCCATGCAGGGGAAACGCAGCTTTTGTAATATGGTACATTTGGCCAGCAATGGTGAGAAAATCAAGATCCATGGAGAAAATTTCTCCTGCCAGGGAGGTGCCGAGTCCCTTGGATTGTTCGATCAACCTGAGGTCACGACTTCAGGCCGTTTTTTCTACGAATGTGGATTGTATAGCAGTAGAGCTCTTGCCCGCCAGGTGCACGAGGGGATGCAGCACATCGAGCACAGAATATATGGCATAGAAGTAGCTCCATTGGAAGAAATGGGAAAAGCGGATATTGTCATCATTCTTGGCAATGCTCGTCAGATGATGCGCATCATGCAGGGCTATTCCAATAAATTTGGTATGGCCCGCCACCTTTCCACCGTCGGCAATCAAGCCATGTGTAGTGACCTCGTTGCCAAACCCTTTTCCAACAACGACATCAACCTGTCATTGTTGTGTGCAGGTGCTCGTCGTAACACCCAATGCACTGAGGGCGAAATGGGAGCGGGCTTTCCCATCCAGTATATGTCTCCGCTGACGGAAGGTGTATTGATTACGTTAAATCTGGTGGAGTGCAACGAAGAAAAAAAGCGAATTCTTGAAGCCCTTGAAGAACCTATGGAACTTGGTATGGCTATCGAAATGAACATGAGTTATATCCAGAAGGGCATGCGTTATCGTCAATATTGTCTGGAAATGGGGGATGAACGAAGGTGAATATCAGCGCTGGCCGCAACCGCCGTCTTTGAACTGAACGAGATCGATCCGGATATTTGACGTGCGGCGCCCGAGCTTTCCGGGACGAAGGACGCCGAGTTTTCCGGAGACGGGGGGGCGGTACCACCGGCACATTCGAGGGGGGAGAACCATGCTTTCACTGCCGAAGAACTTCGAGACTTACGATGAAAAAAGGAGAAACGCCTTTCTGGCGCTTTACGAGGTAAAGAAGAGGGGTAAGAAGGTCGTGGGAACCTTCTGTTCCTATACCCCGACCGAGCTGATCCACGCTGCGGGGGCCATTCCCGTAGGGCTCTGCGGCAACAGCGAACAGGGAATCCTGGAGGCCGAGACGAGGCTGCCCAAGACCCTGTGCCCCTTGATCAAGTCCAGCTACGGGCTGGCCATGACCGACCAGTGCCCGTTCTTCTACTTCTCCGACGGGGTGCTTGCCGAGACGACCTGCGACGGCAAGAAGAAGATGTACGAGCTTCTGGGCGAGATCAAGCCGGTCCACGTCATGAAGCTGCCCCAGGGCAGGGATCACGCCCTTGCTCTGGAGTCCTGGAAGGAGGAGGTTCGCCTGGCCGCAAAGTTCCTGGAGGACCTCTTCGGCGTCGAGATCACCGAGGACAAGCTCCACAACGCCATCGTCTACCGAAATCGCGTGAGGAAAGCGCTCATAGAGCTTTACGAGGTCACCAAGGCCAAGCCGTCCCCCGTCTCGGGATACGAGCTGACGACGGTCTCCGAGTCCGCCGACTTCCACTTCACGGACGACAGCTTGATCGAGAAGCTCGAGGAAAAGGCGAGGGAGTTCCGGAATCGCGTCCGCGAAACGTCCCGAAGCCGCCCGAGGGTTCTTCTTACGGGCTGTCCCAACACGGGGCTGCGCGAGAAGCTGATCCGCAGGATGGAGGACATGGGGGCCGATTACGTGTGCTCCGACCATTGCGCCGGGCCCAGGACGCTTCGGTTCATGGTCGACGAGAACAAGGACCCCTACGAGGCCCTGGCCGAACGGTACCTGAAGATCAACTGCTCCGTCATGACGCCCAACAAAGGACGCTTCGACGACCTGAAGCACCTGGTCTCGGACTACAGGGTCGACGGGGTCGTGGAGGTGGTTCTGCAGGGCTGCCACACCTTCGCCGTGGAGGCCTGGCACACGAAAAACACGATCTACGAGGAGCTGGGGCTTCCCTACCTTCGCGTCGATACCGATTTCTCCCAGTCGGACCGGGGGCAGATCGAGACCCGCCTGGGCGCCTTCATCGAGATGATGTCGTGAGGTGCGCCGGGTGAGGAAGAAAGGAAATTTTACCATGAACAGAATGGCAGCGATGGGTATGTTTCTAGTCCTCGTGCTTTTGGGGACCTTGCAGGATGGAAGGAGTTTCGCGGCCGATGCCGTAAAGGACGGCGCGTCGGGGGATAATATGCCGCAGGCTACGGCGGCGGACAAAGCGGAAAAAGAAACGGTAAGTGCCTGTCCCGTGAACAGGCAGGATCCCGAGGCCGAGGTCAGGGTTCCCGCCGTCCCTAAAAACAAGGTGTTTGTTACACCACAGTGGGTCAAAAGCGTTCTGGACGGAAAACAGCCGGAGTCGAAGAATTACGTCATGCTTGAAGTATCCTGGGGAGATGAGGCGGAGAGCCCGGATTACCTGAGGGAACACCCTGTGGGCGCCATCCACATGAACACGGACTGGATTGAGGAAGGGCCCATATGGAACATCAGGACGCCGCAGGAGATCGAGGATGTCTTGACGCGGCTGGGAATCACGAAGGACAGCACCGTTATCCTCTATTCTCTCGATGCCGCCGCCCCAAGGGCTGCGTGGGTCTGCCTGTGGGCAGGGGTGGAGAACGTCAAAATAATGGATGGAGGCTTAAGGGCGTGGAAGAACAGCGGATACCGGACCGAGAGCAAGTCCAATAGGGCGACGGCGGTCCAGAGCTTTGGGGCCAAGGTCCCTGTGCATCCGGAATACAATTTAACCCTGGAGCAAGCAGCCAAGAAACTTGCGGAGGACCCCAACTTCAGGCTTGTGAGCATAAGGAGCAGAGAGGAGTTTGAGGGCAAAACCAGCGGATACAAGTACATCAACAAAGCGGGAGAACCTAGGGGAGCCGTGTGGGGAAAACTGGGAAAAGACGCCTACTCCATAGACGACTACGTCCATGAGGACGGGACCTTCATCACGTTGGCCGAGGCCGAGAAAATGTGGGAGGGGCACGGTTTTACGTTGGACAACGAGCTGTCGTTCTACTGCGGGACGGGTTGGGGTGCGGCCATCCCCTGGTTGATTCTGTACGAAAATGGGATTGGGGCGTCCGTGTACGACGGAGGATGGAACGAATGGCAGATGTATCCCAAACTTCCGGTCCAGGTGGGAGACCCTCTCTCGGGCAGGGTGGAGTATACCACCGTCGAGAAACTTCCGAACGACAAGGCGGTGCAGTAAAAGGATTATGATACCAATTCGCGTTTAAAGAACGAAAGGAAGGCGTGTGAGATGAAAAAATTTCTGTTCGGTTTCGTGCTGTGCCTGATGATGGCGGGGGCCTGTTTCGCGGACAGCCCCGACGTGGCGGTGAAGGCCGATATTTCGGATGCCGTCGCCTCCAACGCCCGCTTCTACACCATTCGTCTGCTGCCGGGCACGGACGTGGTCCAGGAGCTGCTGGCCTTCGTCGAGAAGAAGGGCATCGAGGCCGCCGCGATCGTGTCGTCGGTGGGGAGCCTCTCCGAGGCGCACCTTCGATTTGCCAACCGCAAAGAGGGGACCCTGCTGAAGGGGGACTTTGAGACGATTTGTCTGAGCGGAACGCTCGAGCCCGGTGGGCGGCACCTGCACCTCTCCATTGCCGATGAGGACGGAAGAATGTGGGGCGGCCACATGATGAAGAGCGGGAGCATCACGCGGACCACGATGGAGATCGTCATCATGGAACTCACCGACGTCGTCTACAAGCGCGAGAAATGCCCGGTCTCCACCTACAACGAGTTGGTCGTCTATCCCAGGGAGACCGCGAAGTAGTTCTGGACATGGAATGTACGGACGGCAGTATCCATAACGGCGGTTGATACGAATGCCACGAGATGCCGGAGGGTTCGTGCAAGTGAAATTGCCCGTCGTTCTTTACTATCGCCAAGGGACATGTTGTTGGGATTAAAGAGAAAGGGATCAAAGGAGTGTGTCCGAAAATGAAGAAGATTTTGTTCGCTTGTATGCTGGTTGTGTTCGGCCTTTCCATGGCCTTTGCCGAGGATCGGGCGCCGTCCGGAAAAGGGCTTCGCATCTGGTTCGATGCCGGCGGGTCGCCCGGGGAGTCCTACACCGAGACCGTCGTCAAAGGGGCGCAGCAGGCGGCCATCGATCTTGGAGTGGAGCTGAAGCTGGTCTACTCCGACTGGCAGCCGGAGAAAATGCTTCAAAATTTCAAAAACGGCCTTGCGAATCGTCCAAGTGGGCTTGTCGTCATGGGACATCCGGGAGACGATGCCTATGCTCCCCTGATCGACGAGGCGTTTGCGGAGGGAATGGCCGTCACGGCCATCGACACGGACCTTCCGGTGATTCGGGAGAAATACAAGAGCCGCGGCTTTGGCTTCGTCGGCCCCGACGATTGGGCAAGGGGCGCCGACATGGCCCGGGAGATCCTGAGGCGGAATTCCTTTGGGAAGGGAAGCCGCGCGATGGTTTGGGGATTCAGCAGCATGGAGAATCGTGGCCGCAGCACCCGGGCCACGATCGAGGAGCTGCGTAAAGCGGGGATGGAGGTCGATGACGTCGAAATCTCCGACGAGATCAACAAGGATATCAGTCTGGGGGCGCCCGTCCTCTCCGGGTATCTGACGTCGCATCCCGACTGCAAGCTGATTGTCGTGGACCACGGCGCGTTGACGGGGCAGATGGAAAACTTCCTCAAGAGTGCCGGGTTCGAGGCGGACAGCGTTTATGTTGCGGGATTCAGTCTCAGCGAGACGGCGTTGGACGCGGTCAAGAGCGGGTATCTGGACCTTGTCGGCGACGTCCAGCCCTACCTGGTCGGATATGGGGGAGTCCTTCAGATTGTGCAGACGGTTCGGTTTGGGTTCAGCGGGCTGAATGTCGATACGGGGGGCGGATTCCTCTCCAAGGAAAATCTCCAGGAGTTGGCGCCGCTGGTGAAGCAGGGAATTCGTTGAAACGGGTCGTTTAGAGGGTAATGGGGTTTCCTGATGGAGCTCGGGTGGAAAAGTGGTTCCCGGGCATATCCATAGGCGCATAGGCGGTTAGGAGATTGGGCGATTAGGAGATTGGGAGGTTTTTTTGAAACGGATCGTCGATGAGATGTCTTCGCGGGAGCGTTTGACGGCTTATGGCCGCGGAGAGGTCGTGGACCGCATCCCCTGCGTTCTGGCGGGCGGAGAGTCGCTGCCGTCGCTTTATGGCTTTACGGTCCATGATTACATGTTCTCCGTCGATGCGATGGTTGCGGTCGAGGGGAACCTGGGCTTGGAGTTCGGGGCCGACAGTATGGGGATGGGGCTTGGGATGTGGTCGATTGTGGAGGCGCTGGGGACTCGGATGCGCTATCCCGAGAACGACATCCCCATCGTCGTCGAACCGGCGTTTGAGGGTACGGATTGGGGAAAGGACGATTGGCGCCTGCGCCCTATCGATATTGACAGGGATGGGCGCTTTCCTCTCTTGATGGAGGCGTTCCGTCGGCTCCAGAATCTTTACGGCGACCGATGGGAGATATCGACCGGAGTCGCCTCCCCCCTGACCGTCGCGTCGGGCCTGATCGAGACGGAGACTCTTCTGAGAGGAATGGTACGGGACAAGGAACGGGTTCACCGTCTGCTGCGGAGCATTACGGACTGCATGGTGGACTGCATTGCCCAGCTGTACGGGCGTCTCGGGATTTCCTTCGGATTGTCCGATCCCCTTTCCTCCGGAACGCTGATCGGCCTGAAGGTTTTTCGAGAGTTCGGCAAACCCTATATCGCGGAGCTGGTCAGGGCTTTGACCGAGCTGACGGGCGCGGCGCCGGGAATCCATATCTGCGGAAAAACCCGTGACCGATGGGAGGACCTTCTGGAAACAGGCGTTTCGGGCCTCAGCGTGGACAATCAGGAAAGCATGGAAGCGCTCAAAAACGCCTGTGGGGATCGTGTCGCGATCTCTGGAAACGTCCCTCCCGTCGAGGTCGTTCGGGACGGCTCTCCCGAGGATGTGATGTCCGCCGTCAGGGAGTGCATCCGTCAAAGCGGGGACAGTCCGAGGGGCTTTTTGCTCTCCCCCGGCTGTACCTTACCCGTGGGGACTCCGCGTGAAAACATAACGGCCTTTATGAATGCGGCGTCCATTTACGGACGGGGAGCCCAAAAAGGGCGCCCATGCCTCGGGCTGTTGGAATCGAGTCAGCCGGGAGCTTTCAGGTGAACTCCTTTCAGGTGAACTTCTTTCAGGTGAACTCTTTGAAATCCTTCAGGTGAAAATTTATGGAGACTGTTGTCACGGTGCGGGGAATAAGGAAATCCTTCGGTTCGGTATCCGCCCTGAACGGAGTCGATCTGGAGCTTCGTCGGGGAGAAATCCTGGCCTTGCTGGGGAACAATGGGGCGGGGAAGTCCACCTTCATCAAGATTCTTTCGGGGCTTTACCGGCCCGATGAAGGATGGATGGAGATAGGGGGCAAACGGGTCGATTGGAGGCGCTACGGGATCCGGGCCGCCCGGTGCATGGGGGTGGAGACGGTCTATCAGGAGCGTTCTCTGGGGGAACTGCAGCCGTTGTGGCGGAACGTGTTTGTTGGCCGGCCCTTGACGTCGTTTCTGGGCTTTATCGACGTTCGGGCGGAAAAAAGGGCGACGGCGAAGATTCTGGAGAAGGTTCTGGGGCTGGATGGGGCAGGGATGCATCCCGACGCCAGCGTGAGGACGTTGTCGGGGGGAGAACGCCAGGGCCTGGCGATAGCCCGGGCGATGTATTTCGACGCCTCGATCGTCATCCTGGACGAGCCGACGACGGCGCTTGCCGTAAACGAGGTGGAAAAGGTCCTTTCCTTCATAGCGCAAATTCGAGCCGAGGGGCGCTCCTGTATCTTCATCAGTCACGAACTCTCCCACGTTTACCGGATTGCGGACCGCTTTGCCCTGATGGAACATGGGAGGATCACCGCTGTCCTGGAACGGGCGGCGACCTCTCAGGAGGAGCTGCTGCACAGACTGATGCTGCAGGAGGGGGAGAGATGAAGCTTTCCGCGTTGCTGTTGGAAAAATATCGCCGTCAAACCCTCGTCACGGTGATCCTCATGTCCCTTTGGCTATTTTTCATCGCGGCCAGTCCCCGGACGTTCCTCGACGCGCGCATCTATCGTTCCTTTATGTCAACGATCCCCGTAACTACGATTTTGGCGCTGGGGATGACCTTTCTCATCGTGGCCGGGGAGATGGATATGAGTTTTCCCTCGGTCTCGGCCGTTTCCGCTCTGGCCTTCGCGTGGCTTCATTCTCCCGACGGAGGCAATCTTCCGGCCTGGTTTTCGATGCTCTGTGCCCTGACAGCGGGAGGAATGATGGGGGCTTTCAATGGGCTGCTTGTGGTTCGTATGGGCATTCCCTCCATCATCGCGACCATCGGGACCCAATTTTTCTGGCGTGGAGCGGCGCTTTTATTGTCCGGGGGCAAGGCCATCCCTTTGTCCGCGGTTCGGGACGGGACCCTGCATCGCCTTTTCGTCGGAAGGACGGGCCCCTGGGAGATTCCGGCCCAGTCCCTCTGGGTCTTGGGTTTGGCCGTCTTCCTCGGGCTGATGTTCAATCGCCACCGATACGGTGAAGCCGTCCTCTTTGTGGGGGACAAGTCCAGCACGGCGGAGATGATGGGAATCTCCGTCGCGAGGACGAAGGGGTGGCTTTTCGTCTTCATGGGCTTTTTATCCGCCTTCGCCGGGGTGCTGTCAACGCTCGAAATGAACAACTGGTGGCCCACCCAGGGGGATGGATATATGCTGCTGGTCTTTGCCTCCGTCTTTGTCGGAGGAACCTCGGCCCATGGAGGGGAGGGAACGCTCTTTGGCTCTTTCGTGGGCTCCATCATCATTGGGGTTATCGAGGCGGGGATCATCAGCACCGGCATGGATGGGCTTTGGACCCGTTGGGTTCATGGCCTGGTGATCATCCTGTCCATGGTGATCTACTCCGTCCTGCTCAAAGGACGAAGGCGTGCCCTGGGATGACGACGACTCCCGCTGTGCGGAAATTGCGTGTCGGTATGTTTTTGAGAACGCCGCGCCTGTGTGGGAGGGGGCGGAAGCGTTCTCCATCGTTGTTGTCCCTCCCGATGGGAGGATGAGGGGGCTGTGACTCGGTCCAAGCTTATGTGGACAAGCGCTCGATTCAAAAACAGGGGGCGTATAGGGTGAGGTGTCGCTATGCTCGATGACAGGGACGACGGAAGTGCGATCGATGTCCGGGGCGTGACGAAACATTTTGGGGCTCTGTGTGTTTTGGATCGGATTTCCTGCCGTTTCGAGAGGGGTCGTACAACGGTGGTCATTGGTCCCAGCGGATCCGGAAAAAGCACTCTGGCCCGCTGCATCTGCGGACTGGAGACGTATGACGCGGGATCGATAACGCTCTTCGGCGAGGATGTCGCGTCTTTGCGGAGCCGTCCCAGGGCCATGAGTCGCCGTACCGGCATGATCTTCCAGCATTTCAATCTCTGGCCGCACATGACGGCGCTGGAGAACGTGGCGTTTGCCCCCAGGCGCTGTCTGAAAGTGGACGAAGGAGAAGCCAGGGAGCTCGCCTCCAGCCTGTTGGAGCGGGTGGGCTTGAAGAACAAGGCCCGGTACAAACCGGGTCAGCTCTCGGGAGGAGAGCAGCAGCGGGTGGCGATTGCGAGGGCTCTGGCCCTGTCTCCGTCCCATCTGGTGTTCGACGAGCCGACGAGCGCCTTGGATCCCGAATTGGTGGGGGAGGTCCTGACGGTCATGTCCGACCTTTCAAAAAACGGCATGGGCATGCTGGTCATTACGCACGAGATGCAGTTTGCCCGTGAGGTCTCGGACAAGGTCGTGTTCATGGCGGAGGGAAGCGTCCAGGAGGAGGGATCGCCCGAGGAAATTTTCGAGGCCCCCGGTCTTGAAAGGACCCGAATGTTTTTGCGGCGCACGATGAAACACTATTATTGATTTTTTCCTATACGGATGTATGGGAACAATACTGATGAAGGGGAGCTGTAAGATGAGTGTGTTGAAGAAGATGGTTGGTGTTGTATCCCTTGCTTTCCTGACGTGTCTGGCGGCTGGAGGGGCCTCCTGGGCTGCCGATGCGCTGAAGAGCGTCCGGGACAGGGGGACTCTGATCGTCGGGTTTTGTGCCGCCTACCCTCCTTTTGAGTCCCGAAACGAGACTACGGGGGAGTTCGAGGGGTTCGATGTGGACCTGGGCAGGGCTTTGGCCGAAAAACTTGGGGTTAAGGTCGAGTTCCGGGACACGGAGTGGCCGGGGCTGATCGCAGGTGTGAACAAGGGCGACTTTGACGTCCTGCTCTCCTGCATGTCGAGGTCCGAGACGCGGGAGGAGAATGTGAGCATGACGGACACGTATTACCGGCTGTCCGATGTCGCCGTCGTGAGGACGGGAGACGAACGCTTCAAATCGGTCGACGACCTCAGGGGCAAGGTCGTCGGCGTCCAGATGGGGTCCGCGTCGGAGCAGATAGCCGACAAGATGGAGGGCCTCAAGGAGGTCCGACGCTTCAACTACAATCCCGAGGCATTCCTGGACCTGCAGAACAAGCGCATCGACGCGTTGATCGTCGGGTATGCCTACGCGGTCAACCAGATCAGGACGACGTCCGGAGATTTCCACGTCCTGGGCGAGGTGGGCGAGCCCTCCGAGATCGTCATGGTCCTCAACAAGGACTCCTCCTCACTGACGGACGCCCTGAATGCGGCGCTGAAGGAGCTCCGCGAGAGCGGGAAATACGACGAGATTCTGAAAAAGTGGCTTGTAGCCGAGTAAAGTAGCGTATGGAGTTCCGAGCGGACATCATCATCACCAATGCCGGGGCCATTGCGGAAGGGGTGTGCATGACCCTTCTTTTGACGTGCTTTTCCTTCCTTGTGGCCCTTGCTCTGGGGACGGTCGTAGGGGTCCTGCGCCGACGGGCAGGGCCCCTCTCGGCCCTGTTAGGGGGATACGTCTCCTTTTTTCGGGGAACGCCGCTTTTGATCCAGCTGTTTCTCATCTATTACGGGCTGCCGTCCATAGGGCTCAACATGCCGCGTTACGTTGCGGCGGTCCTCTCTTTGGGGCTCAACAGCGCGGCGTACATATCGGAGATACTCAGGGGCGCTCTGGGCGCTGTGCCGAGAGGACAGGAGGAGGCCGCTCAGGTCCTGGGTCTAACGCGGATGGAAACCCTGTTTTTCATTGTCTTTCCCCAAGCGCTGCGCGTGGCCCTGCCCGCGCTGGTCAACGCCTTCTCTTCGATTCTCAAGGACTCCTCCCTTGTCTCCGTTCTGTCCATCATGGAGCTGACCCGGATCGGGCAGCTCATCTACACCCGAACCTACAGGGCCTTTGAGATCTACCTGGCGGTGGCGGTGATCTACTACATTTTGACGGAGACGGTGGCCTGTTTTTCCAGGCGCCTCGAGAGGGTCCTCGAAGCCTAGTCCGGAAGGGGAGAAGACGTGAAGAGAGGCAGAAAGATAGTGGTGCTGGCGCACTGTATTTTGAACGCGAACGCGAAGGTTGCCGGTATTGCACAGACCCCAGGGGCAATCCCCGTTATTGTCGAGGGGCTCCTGAGGGACGGCGTCGGTGTCGTGCAGCTTCCCTGCCCCGAACAGACCTACGGGGGATGCCGCCGATGGGGGATGACGCGGGAACAGTACGATGTCCCCAAGTATCGCAGGCACTGCCGAGCCCTTCTGGAGGACGTTGTGGACCAGATGGAGGACTACCTGCGCAACGATTACGAGGTCCTTGGGATCGTCGGTGTCGACGGCAGCCCTTCGTGCGGTGTCGATCGGACCTGCGTCGGATACTCGGGCGGGGAGATGGCATCGATGCAGCCGCTGCCGGAGTGCTTCATTGTCGAAGGAAGGGGCGTTTTCCTGGAATGCCTGATGTCGATGCTTCATGATCGGGGGGTGTCGATCCCCGCGGTCGGGATCGACGAGGCGCTCCAGGAAGCGTTGTCCTGGGCCGAGCTCTCGAAAAAGCTATGTTGCTGCGCCGAAGGTATGGGGACGCCATGACTTCCGGGGCTGGTCCCTTCGTGCGGATACGGGGCCTGGGCAAATGTTACGGCAGCGTCGAGGCGTTGCGGGACGTCTCGCTCGATGCCCGTCTTGGGGAGATCCTGGCGATCGTCGGGACGAACGGGGCGGGCAAGTCGACGCTGGTCAAGATGATCTCGGGTGTCCTCGGCCCCGACAAGGGGGAGCTGTGGCTGGACGGGGAGCGCGTGGAAAATCTCTCTCCGGCCCTCTCCCTGAGGAAAGGGATTGCCGTCGTCTATCAGGACCTCGCGCTGGTGGACACGGGAAGCGTCTCCTCCAACATATTCCTGGGCGGAGAACCGACCCGGTGGGGGGCGATTCTTGACAGACGGGCGATGGATGAGGCCTCGGAAGCCCTGTTGAGGAGGATGGACGTCGTGATCCCCGATGTCCGCAGCGAGGTTCGCCTTCTCAGCGGCGGCCAGAGGCAGGCTGTCGCGATTGCGAGGGCTCTCCGGCAGGGCGGAAGGCTCCTGATCATGGATGAGCCGACTGCGGCCATGGGGCCCGTCGAGTCCAGGGCGGTCCTCCGTCTTTTGAAGCGCCTGGTTGGGGAAGGGTACGGCATCGTCCTGATCTCCCACAACCTGAATGCGGTGTTCGAGGTCGCTGACCGGATCTGTGTCCTGAGGCAGGGGGAGATTGCGGCGGATTTGCCGGCGTGCGAGCTGACACCGGAGCGCATCGTTGCGCTCATGAGCAGAGCGGAGAGGAACGAAGAATCGTGTTGAAGCGTTTCCTGCGAGGCCTCGGGAACCCCAACCCCTGCTTTCTCCTCATGGGGATGCTGGTCCTGTCCTTGGGCCTGAGTCGGCTCTCTCCGTATTTCTGGACGGGCCGCAACATCGCGAACATTATCGATCAGGCCTCCGTCGGCATCATTCTGTCGATGGGCATGACCTTCGTCGTGGCTGCCGCCGGCATCGACCTCTCCACAGGAGCCAACATCGCGCTCTCCTCCCTCGTCGCTGCGCTGTTTTTGAAACAGGGATTCGGCTGTCTTCCATCCATCTTTGCCGGGCTGCTCCTGGCTTCGACGAGCGGGGTGCTGAATGGGTGTCTCATCTCCTTCCTGCACTTGAATCCCTTCATCGTGACTCTTTGTACGATGTCGGTATTTCGTGGAGCGGCCCTGCTGCTGACGGACGGACGCCCCGTCTTCGGCTTTCCGGAGTCCTTTCTGTCCCTGGGGAGCGTCCTCCCGGGCGGGGTGAGCGCTCCGGCCCTGACGGCGCTGTCCGTAGCGGGGCTCGGCATGTTCCTGATGCGCTTTACGAAGTTCGGGGCCTATGCCTGTTTCATGGGCTGCAACGAGGAGGCCCTGTCCCGCAGCGGTGTGAACTGCCATCGCTGGAAGCTGGCGTTTTATGCCGTGTCGGGACTTTGTTCCGGCATTGCGGGCCTGATCCTCTGTGCCCGGCTCAACACCGCGGAGCCGCTGTCCGCAGTTGGCATCGAGATGGACGTCATCGCTGCGGTCGTGCTCGGCGGTACGGATATCCGCGGCGGTCGCGGCAGCGCCGTGGGGAGTTTGCTGGCTTGCCTCTTCCTGGCCCTGCTGCGGAACGGTTTTGTCATCGTGAACGTGTCGGCTCGCTACCAGCAGCTTCTGATGGGCTTGATCGTTCTGGTCGCCGTCTCCGTATCGGAGATGCGCCACGGAAGGAGGGCATAGGGCTGTGAGCTGCAGAAGCATGGGGGAAGAGGAATGAAGGACATCAGGGTGCTGTCTTTGGGGGTCATGGCGATGGATACGGTCCTCTTGGTTTCGGACCTGCCCCGGCCGGATGGTTTTGGCTTCATCGAATCGGAGCGGATGGTTCCGGGGGGCAGCGCTTCCAACGCGTCCGTCGCCATGGTGCAGTTGGGCCTGTCCGTCCGGCAGGCCGGAAAGATCGGCGACGACCATAAGGGGAAGGACCTGCTCCGGTCGCTCGTCGACGAGGGCATCGACGTCAGTCCCATGGTTACGAAAAAGGGCGGGACGACGTTCCATACCTACATTTTTGCCGCCGGGGGCGGAGAGCACTGCATCTTCGCCAACACGGGGGATGCCGTTACGCGCTTGAAGGCTTCGGAGCTGCCGCCCGACGTATTGGATGGGGTCGACGTCCTCTATACGGATTTCTTCGTCCCCGATGCAGGATTGTACCTGGCCCGCCAGTCTGAGAAGCTGGGCATCAAGGTGGTCCTCAACCTGCAGTGTCCGCCCTCGTTTATGGAAAGGGTCGGCGTAGCCCGGGAGGAGATCGAGGAGATGATGGCCCTGTCCGACCTCTTTGTGATGGGTAGGGCAGGATACGAGGGGCTTTGCGGAAGCGGAACGGTCGAGGAGGAGGTTTCCCTGGCGCTGTCCCGAATATTCGAACGCTTCGGCCCCACGGACGGCGTCGTCCTGACCTGCGGCAAGAACGGGGCTTTCTGGCGCAGCGGCGAGGGGACTCTGCATGGGGAGGCCTACCCCGTCACGGTTGCAGATACGACGGGTGCCGGCGACTGTTTCGTCGCCGGACTGATCTGCGGGCTTTATGCGGAAGGAATGGGAAGGGCGGCCGCGCTGCGGTACGCGTCTGCGGCCGCGGCTTTGAAGTGTATGCAATACGGGCCTCGCGTCAGGACATCCCGCGAGGAGGTCCTGCGGTTCATTGAAGAACGGGAGAGGAAGAACTGAAAGGCGTTTTGGATCGTGGCACATCAACTTGAGGAGGTCGTATTCATGCGTGAAGGGAAATGTCTTTGCGGGATGGGGGCCGCAGCGGTCTTTGGATTTCTTCTCGTCCTGGGCACCTGTGCCTGGGCTGCCGATGGCGAACCGGCCGGGGCCCTGGCGATGCGCGAGGCGGAAAAGTCTTTGATGGCTTCCCTGGAGCCCCTTCCGGAAAAGGGGACGGGCGCGCGGCTTGGCGCCATCGAGAGCACCCTTTCCAATCCTTTCTGGATCACCATGGAGGAGGGCTACAGGGATGCGGCGAAGGAGTACGGCGCGGCTATCGACGTCCAGGCCACGGCTACGGAGACGGACCTGGCCGGCCAGCTGGATATTCTGAAGCAGATGATCGGGAAGAAGTACGATGCCGTCTCCGTATCGCCCCTCACGGAGCAGAACCTGCTTTTGGGCGTCGTCGAGGCGAATGGGAGCGGGGTGAAGGTCGTCACCGTCGGAAACGGCGTGAACAGGGAGGCCCTCGGGAAACTCGGCGGCCATGTGGATATCCACGTGACGACGGATTTCAGGATGCAGGGCGAGCTGGGGGCGCAGTATATCATCGGCAGGACCGGAGGCAGGGGCAAGGTTGCGGTTATCGAGGGGATCCCGGGGGCGACGCAGAGCGAGGCACGGAAGAACGGCGCGGTGGAGGCCTTCAAAAAGGCGGGCATGGATCTCCTCGCGGTTCAGGCCGCGAACTTCGACCGCCGCCAGGCTTACGATCTGACCGCCGCTTTGGCCGACGCCAACCCGGACCTGGCCGGCATCGCCTGCGGCAACGACATCATGGCTCTGGGGGCGGTCGAGGCCCTGAAGAAGAAGGGAATGAAGGACAAGGTCGTCGTCGTCGGCGTGGACTTCATCGAGGAGGCTAAAGCCTCCATCGAGAGGGGAGAACTGGATGCGACCGTCGCCATGTCGCCCTATCTTCTGGGGAAGGCGGGGACGATCCTCTCCTTGAAGGCGCTTCGCGGCGATACGTTTGGCGAGGACGTCGTGTGGACGCCCATCAAACTCGTCGACAGGGAGAACGTCGCCTCCATGGAAGGATGGAGATGAGGGGACGGCCTTCGCTGCATTCGAGGATCCTGGGGAGCCTGATCGGTTCCGCGGCCGGGGACGCCATGGGGGCCGCCACGGAGGCACGCACCACGGAGCAGATCCTCGAGTGCTTCGGGCACAGGGTGACCGATTTCGAGACCCCTCCGATGGACACGTTCGCCGCGGGCAGCGCTGCAGGACAGGTGACGGACGACTTCAGCTCCGCCTACTTCGTCATCTGGAGCATCGTCCGAAACGAGGGGAGGGTGGACGAGGAGCTCGTGAAGGCTGCGCTTGTCGAATGGTCGGAGCATGAAATGTTCTTCGACCGCTTCGCGGGGCCGACGACCCGGATGGCGATAGAGTTCTTCAAGACGGGACGCGAGCCGTCCTTTCGGGGGATCAATCTTTCCTCCCGGCAGGCGACAAATGGTGCGGCCATGAGGATCGCCCCCGTTGGACTCCTCTTCCCCGGCGCCGTCGACCTCGCGGTCGGGAACGCCCTGCGTGTTGCGCGCCTCACGCACGACAACGTCCTTGCCCTTTCGGGGGCCTGCGCCGTGGTGGCGGCCGTGAACCGGGCCCTGTCGCCCGATGCCGATCTCTACAGCGTCCTGGAGGCGGGGCTCTATGGGTCCGTCGAGGGGGAGCGGCTCGGCATGGAGTGCTCGCGCGACGTGGCCGGGCCTCGGGTCGTCAGCAAGCTGGAGCTTGCCCTGGACATCGGGCTGAGCCCGCTCTCCCCCGAGCTGAAGGCGATAGAGATACGGGATCGGATCGGCACGGGGCTTCATATCGCCGAGGCGGTCCCTGCGGCCTTCGGCATTCTGGCCTCCCGGCGGGGGGACGCCATGGAGACCCTGATCGACTGCGTCAACATCGGCTACGACACGGATACCCTGGCTACTATCGCAGGAGGCATCGCCGGGGCCCTGTCCGGGGCCGAAGCCTTCCCCGGGCATTTCCTTCCGACCCTGGAGAGCGTGAACGGTTTTGAGATCGAACGTCTGGCGGACTGCATTCACGAACTCGGGCTCCAGCCCCCCGGCCTCTTCGCGGAAAAGGGAGGGAATGCGAAATGACCGGAAGGCTCAGGGAAAAAGTGCTGGGCTCCTTTTATGGGGCGGCGGTTGGGGATGCCATGGGGGCCGCTACGGAGTCCTTTTCCCGCCGCCGTATTGAGGAGGTCTACGGGGGAAGGGTGACGACATTTCAAAAGCCCGCCCCGGAAACGCCTGCCTTCGGCAGGAGGGCGGGACAGATCACGGATGCCTTCGGAATTCCATGGAGCCTGGCGAGACAGATCGTTCGTCGCGGAAAGGTGGATGCTCGTGCAGGCATCGATGCCCTTCTCGAGTGGAGCGAGGACCCGGATGTGTTCGAGCGCTTCGCCGGGATGACGACAAAAAAGGTGATTCGGCAGTTGCGCGAGTCCGCCGGGAGCATGAACTATTGGGAGTACGCCGGCAGGCTCGGCAACCGGCTGTTCAAGAGCCACTTCTACGCTCTTTCCTCGAACGGCGCCGCCGTGAAGGCCTTTGTCCCCGGAATCCTGAATCCCGGGAATCCGGATCAGGCCATCCAGGACGCAATCACGATCTGCATGACCTCGCACGACGACCGGATCAGCATCTCGGGGGCCTGTGCCGTTGCGGCTGCGGCAAGCCGGGCCATGGAGGACGATGCAAGCGTCGAGTCCATGGTCGACGCGGCCTTTTACGGGGCCGGGAAGGGGCTGGAACGGGCGCCGTCCGAGGCGATGAGCTATCCGGGCCCCTCCGTATCGAAGCGTCTCGACATGGCGATTCGCATCGTCATGAAAGGGCTGCCGAAGGAGGAGAGGATTCGCCTCCTGGCGGATGTCGTGGGTACCGGTCCCGCCATCGCGGAGACGGTACCGGCGGCCTTTGCCCTGTTGGTCTGCAACGGCGGAGAGACCATGCCCGCGATCGTCGATGCGGTGAACGCCGGAGACGAAACCAGCGCCATCGCCGCCATCGTGGGGGCTCTGGCCGGCGCTCGTGCGGGACTGTCCTCGATTCCTCCGGAGGATCGTCGCACGATACTCGAGAACAATCCCATGGACATAGAGGGGACGGGAGTGCAGTTCTGCGCCCTGATCGAGAAACGGAACCGGATGGGGGACATAAATCTTGGAACGGCGTGAGGCGCACGGGCTTTTGAAATATCGCCTCGCTGCGGCGTCGCCGCGGAGGGGCCATGAAGGGTTCTGACGGTCCCTTCGTGCGGATACGGGGCTTGGGCAAACGCTGATTTAATCCGGGAAGCACCAGCTTGCCTGTTTTGAGGAGAAAGCTTGTCGGGACCGCCAAGCTGCTTCTTTGAAGGGGGAAAGGAGGAATTGGTGTTATGGGCATCTCATATTTTATCTCGATGGGTTGGGCGCTTCCGGCGGCGCCGCTGGTCCGGTCCGTCCCGTATCGATCGGCTTGAACCATGGATGCGAGCCAT
>NZ_CAUUWA010000001.1 GCF_963548695.1 uncultured Fretibacterium sp. | reverse complement strand
GGGCAAGGCCGATTCGCCGTCCGTATCCCTGGTCAAGGTCGGCCCCTCCTCGCGCGCAAAGCAGGATGGAACCGCTTCGGGAGGCGACGCGGCGCCGGCCGATTCCTCCCAGGAACAGGGCGGGGACAGGACGCTCGATCGAATCATCGACGCCATCGTCCCTCAAAAACCAGAGCCCTCCCAGGAACAGCAGGAGGGTGTCCCCCCCGGGGAGACGGCGCCACAGGATCGGAGCCCGGCACAGCCCTCAGCCCCCTCTCTCGAGGACCAGTTGAGGGAAAAGATCGGAGACGAGTTGAAAAAAGGCCTGGAGGGCCTGTTTAAATGAGTCTGGGAAGGAACGACAAGGAGGACGCGATGAGCAACCCGGTAAGGAAGAAACTGGACGAGCTGAAGGAACTGAGGCAGGAAAACTACATCACCGAGGAGGAGCACTCCGCGGCACGGGAAAACGCCCTGCTCGACGCAGGCTTTGACATCGTGCCGCGGACTGGGCCCGAAGCCCGATTCCGCCGCGCGCCTTTGCAGGAAAGGGAGAGCGGGGAGAAAAAAAACGGCGGATGCGGCTGCTTCCTCACCCTGCTGCTCCTCATCGTTATTCTCTTCGGCGGAATCGTCGCCCTGCCCGAGGATACCCTGAAACTCCTGCCCGGCCTGGACCGGGTCTTCGGGCTTGAAATGGTCCAGGAGGCGCGCCGTACCGTCCTCCAGTTCATCGACGACCTGATGGGACGTCCGCAGGCTCAAAAATCGCCGGTCCTTCCGCAGGAGGATGGGGTCGACCGCGTCTCCAGTGAATCGGTGGTCGCCGTTCCCGAGCCCCATTCGGAAAGGGGCGAGGACGGGATGCAGCCCCCTCCGAAACATGAGGACAAACCCGCGCCCGTGGGACCCGCAGAGAAGGATGTCTTGGAAAACCATGAGGAAGAGCGGGAACCTCAGGCGGAAAGGGAGGCCTCGGGGGATACGGCCGCATCGGCCGATTCCGATGCAGCGCCTCCGCAGGCGGCCGCCGATGCCGACGATGAGCCGTCGGATGACGAGCCGTCGGATACGGCGAACTCCGTCAGGAGCAGCGTCTGGGGCAACTCCGTCAGGATTCGCTCCACCCCGGACCGCACCAGCGACGGCAACATCGTCGGACGCGCCCGCAAGGGGGAGGAATTGACGATTCTGGAGGAGACGACGAATGACGACGGAGAACGATGGCTCCATATCAGGATGGATCAGGGCGACCGCGAGGGATGGATGCTTGCGAGACTGGTGAGGCCGGTCAAGGAGAAATAGACTATAAAGTCAAAACCACGGCGTCTCCGAACGACGGAGGCGCCGCGGCTCGATCCGGGGGAGCGCATAAAATCGTTTCCGCAAACTACAGGGCAGCGTTCTCCCCAGCTTTCGCAGCCTCCCGCATCGCCTCGAAGAGTCCGGCGGCCCCAGGGACCCCGCCGGGCCCGACGGCATGAGCGCCCAGAACGGTCCAGCCCCGCCTCCTCTTCAAAAACGGGGCCAACCCATCGAGTTTGCCCTCCGCCGAGGTTCCACCCTTCCTGACCGAGACCGTGCGCAACCCGAGGGCGGCCCCGCAGTTCCGTATCGCCGTCAGGCCGGTGAGAAGACGGACGGGCTCGGGAAGGGGTCCGAAACGGTCCTCCATCTCCCCCATCAGGGCCATGAGCTCGTCCAGCCCCACCACCTGAAGGAGACGCCGATAGAGCGTGACCCGCACCCCCTCCTGAGGGATGTAGAAGGCGGGGATGGAGCCCCCCTGGTCGTAGGCGACCTCCGTCAGCCGGTTCTCCACGCCGCGCAGGCGGTCCAGCTCCTCCTCCAGCATCCGATAGAAGAGGCTGAAGCCCCCCGTCCTGCTCTTTCCGTGCTGCGTGGTTCCGCCGATCTCCCCCCCGCCCCGGATGTCCAGGTCCCGCCGCGCAATCGAGTAGCCCGACCCCAGGTCCGTCAGAGTGGATATGGCCTCCAGCCTGTCCGCCGTCTCCTTCCTCAGTTCCTCACGCTCCGGATAGAAGAAGTAGGCGAAGGCGCTTTCCCCACGGCGCCCCACCCGGCCGCGGAGCTGGTACATCTGGGCCAGCCCGAGCTCCTGGGAGTCGTCCACGATGATCGTGTTGGCGCGGCCCACATCCAGGCCGCTCTCGATAATCGTCGTGCAGATCAGGATGTCTATTGCCCCCGCGTAGAAGTCCAGCATCGTCCTCTCCAACTCCCGTTCCGGCATCTGGCCGTGCGCGGCGTGGATTCTGGCCTCGGGGAAGAAGGCGGCAAGCATCCGACGCTGTTCCTCCATACGCGCGATGCGGTTGACGACGAAATAGACCTGCCCTCCCCGCTCCAGCTCGCAGGCCACGGCCTTACGCACCAGCGCGGTCTGCCAGGGCCCCGCGAAGGTCGTCACGGGCAGGCGGTCCTCCGGGGGCGTGGAGAGCACCGAGATGCTGCGCAGCCCCCTCAGAGCCATCGCCAGGGTACGCGGTATCGGGGTTGCCGACAGGCTCAGAATATCGACCGCCCCATAGGTCTGTTTCAGGCTCTCCTTGTGCATAACGCCGAAACGGTGCTCCTCGTCGACGATGAGAAGTCCCAGGTTCTTGAACTTGATCCCCTTCTGCAGCAGCTTGTGCGTCCCGATGACGATGTCGACGGACCCGTCCTCCGCGCTCGACGCGGTGCGCCCCGCCTCCGACCTCGAGGTAAATCGGGAGAGGATCCCAACTGAGACCGGAAAGCCCGAGAGGCGGGAACGGAAGGTTCCATAATGCTGCTGAGCCAGGATCGTCGTCGGGACCAGCACGCAGACCTGGCGGCCCGCGGCGACGGCCCGGAAAGCCGCCCTCAGCGCGACCTCCGTTTTTCCGAATCCTACATCGCCGACGAGAAGGCGGTCCATCGGAAAGGGGCCGGACAGATCCTCCATGATCTCCGCCGTGGCCTTGAGCTGGTCGGCCGTCTCCGTGTACGGAAAGGCCTTGACGAACGACTCGTAAAGCTCGTCCGGGTCCGCCAGCGGGTCCCGGCGCTCCAGCTCGCGGCGAGCGAAGATCTCGATCAGGGCCCTGGCCTCCTCCTGGGCGCGTTGCTTGTCCTTCTCCCTGGACTTGCGCCACCGGGAGCCCCGGAGGGTATCCAGCTCCGTCTCGTCGCTCTGGTGTTCCACAAGCGCCGTGAGCTTGTGGGACTGGAGGACGGGGACCAGAAGTCGCTTGTTCTCGGCGAACTCGAGCACCAGGGCGTCCATGGAGGCCCCCGCCGAGACGATCTCCTCGATGCCGCGGAAGACGGCCAGCCCGTAGTCCTCGTGTACGACGAGCTGCCCTGCCGACAGCCGATCCCGCCACTCCAGCGGAGCGCGCCATTCCGAGGAGGACGCTCTGGCGGAGACCCCGGAGAGCTCTCGGTCCGATATGAAGGCGCGCTTCGCGGCCCTGTCCACGAAGCCCGAGGAAAGGGCCCCCTTCCGTACCTCGACGAAGGGGACTTGAGCGAACGGTCCGCTCTCCCCGTCCAGGAACCGGTCGTTCTCGCTGTATACGCACACGGCGCAGCCGCGCCGGTCCAGGTCGCGGCAGAGGCGCAGGACCGCCCCGAAGTCCCCCTTGAAGGGGGGAAGCTCCTCCACATCGAGCTGAGCCTCCGTCCAATCCACCCCGCGCGTCACCCTCAGGCGCGGATAGCGCGCCAGGTCGCGGAACACCTCATCCCAGGAGGGGACGGGATCGACGTGCGCCTCCGAGCGGAGCTCCTCCCAAAGCCAATGGAAGGAGACGGCCTGCGCCTCGATACTTTGAGGTTCATAGAGGATGACCCGAGTGTCGGCCGGCAGCAGGGCCGGCGGCATGAAGGCCTGCGCACCAGAGAGGCTGTGCAGAAAGACCGCGTCGAGCCCGGCCACGGTCTTCTGCGTCGACGGTTGAAAGGCGCTTATTCGTTCCACGACGTCGTCGAAGAACTCGAAGCGCAGGGGAAGGGCGTGGCCGGGATCGAAGACGTCCATGATGAAGCCGCGCAGGACGTACTGCCCCGGCGACCAGACGAGGTCCGCACGCTGATATCCGCTGCGCTCGAGCCAGGCCACCAGGCGGTCCCTGGCATATTCCTCCCCGCAGGTCACGGGGAGCTCTCCATCGGCCATGAGACAGGGGGATATCAGGGCCCCGGGGGTCGTGACCAGAACGCCGCCCTCCGACGTCCAGCGCCGAATCGTCTCCCCCCGCTCGAGGAGAAGCGGCCGGCTGCCGATCGTCTGCAGGGTCAGGGGAAGCTCGGCGAGGCGGAACAAGGGCCTCTCGGGAAAGAACGCCTTACGGTCCAGGGCGAACTCCGATGCCTGGCGCACATCGGGGAAAATGGCCGCAATGCGTCCTTCCGGACACATCCAGGCCCGAGCCGAGCCGCCGGCGCGGTCATGCACGCTTCCCCCGCTCTCCCAAAGCTCCTTCAACCCATCCAAATCGCCCACCACGGGGCGTTGTCGTCCCTGCACGTTCAAACCTCCCCATAAACAAAGAAAGAAGCAAAAAACAAAAAAACCGACGGAGGGAATCCGTCGGAATTGTCGTCAGTAAACAAAGAACAAAAAGTACCTCACGAGCTCAGCCGCGCAGGACCTCCAGGGCGCCGTTCCACATATCGCGGGCGCTGGTGGCCACGGAAAGGTTCGCCTCATAGGCACGGCTCGCCACAAGCATATCCGTCATCTCCCGGACCAGGTTGACGTTCGGAAAGGCCACATACCCCTCGGCGTTGGCGTCCGGATGCTCCGGCTGATAAACCAGGCGAGGCGGGGTCTTGTCCTCCGTGATCTCCGTGACGCGAACCCCCCCTATATCCCGATACCCGCCGATCGTCTTGTCCAGCATCTCGGCGAAGACCGGCACCCTGCGCTTGTAGGGACCGCCCGCAAGGGTGCGGGTGGTGTTGATGTTCGCCAAATTGGAGGATATCGTGTCCATCCAGAGACGATGGGCCGTCAGCGCGCTGCCCGCGACCTCCATACTCTCGAATATTCTCATGATCCGAGGTCTCCCCTTAAAAAGCTACCGTCCCGATATGACGGAGCGGTAAATGGCAAATTTTTTGGCCGCCAGACGGTTCATGGCGTTATACATCATGCGCGTCTCCGACATGACCGCCATCTCCCGCTCCGGGTCGACGTTGTTGCCGTCCAGCCGATACGCCTCATCGCGTATCTTCAGCTCCACCGGCTTTACGTCCGAGACCCAGAGGGGACGCGTAGGGATATGAGCGGGGTCCGTAACGGTCATACGCAGCTTCTTTCCCGATTGAATGACATCCCGAAGCTGGTCTTCGAAGGAGACGTTGCGCCGGGCGTAACCCGGGGTATCCGCGTTGGCGACGTTTCTCGACACGGCCTTAAAGCGCTGTGCCAGACCCTCCATATCCTTCTCCAAAACTTTCCAGGTGAACTCGCCCAACATGCTCCTCACCTCTCCACCCAAATTATACTACAGCGAGAGACCCGCGGAGTAAAAAGCGAGTACTTTTCCCGCCGCGTATCCCCCGCCCCGACCATCTGCCCGCAAGATCGCGCGTCAGTAGGCGACACGATCAGTAGGCGACGCGAGTGGAGGAGGCCACCCCCAGCTCCTCCACGAAAAGGGGGCTGAGCACCTTGATGTAGGTGCCCTTCATCCCCAGGCTGCGGCTCTCGATCAATCCGGCGCTCTCCAGCTTGCGCAGGGCGTTGACGATGACGCTTCGGGTCACGCCGACCCGATCCGCGACCTTGCTGGCCACGGCAACCCCCTCCTGGCCCCCGAGCTCCGCGATGATGTGCTTCATGGACTCTATTTCCGAGTAGGAGAGGGCGCGCATCGCCATCTGGACGGCAATGCGGTCGCGGGAGTGCTCCTCGATGGTGCGGTTCCGATCGTTGAGCATCTCGATACCGACGAGCGACCCCAGGTACTCCGCCAGCAGCACGTCCCGAACTACGAAGGGCGCATGGAAACGGACCAGAAGGACCGTCCCCAGCCGTTCCGCCGCGGCGCCGTAGATGGGAACGTACATCAGATGCTTCTCCGGCCTCCTTCCAGTACTGGGATCGTCGAAGAGGAAGACGTCCTCGTCGCAGATAACGGATTCACGATAACGATTCATCTTGTCGGTCAGGCTCGTCGGCATCGCCCCTTCCTTCAGGCTCTCCAGAAGCGTCCGGGACTCGTACTCGGGAAGCCAGGTATATCCCAGAAGTTTTCCCGACTGATCCACGATGTAGACATTGGCCGTCGAAAACTCCGAGAGCAGCTTGGCCAACTTGACGTAATCCAGGGGATCCCCCTCGCGGCGGTTCTGCAGAGCACGCCCCACCTGCCGGGTCTTCTCCAGAAGGTCCCCCAGCGCCACCTCGACGGCGTCGGAGTCCGTTACGCCCAAAGCCTTCGCGTTCAGCAGATTTCCCTTGCCGTCGTCCAACGCAACGGTGGTTCTTCCCTTCACGCCCGTTTTCCTGGAGCCACGGGTTTTCTCAGCCTTTTTTTCCATCAATCGAAGCCCTCCTTAAAACAAAACCTTTCGGCCGCCGCATACATTTTCGGCAGGCGATCCTATTTGTTTGGCCCATCCTATCTTCGGATCCCCCGGTTTTCTGGAAAGACCTATGCCAAAAAACGTAAAAATCTCCGAAAACCATATTCGACAAATTTAGGATATAATAACAAAGACCGCAGAATAATTCAATACAATAGAAACTATATCCAATAAAATGTCAAAGTTCCTTTAGGCACTTTACCCCGAGCCCCTCCGTAATTTCAAAGGGTTTCTGTTTCTAAAGAAGATAGCGGCGAAGGTCCCTGTCCTCGACCAGGCCGTTCAGCCGTTCCCGGACCATGTCCGCATCTATTTCGATTCGTTCCGTCGGCGCATCGCAGACGCTGAAGCTGATCTCTTCGAGCAGCTGCTCCAGCATCGTGTGCAGCCGACGCGCCCCGATGTCCTCCATCTCCGCGTTCATACGGCTGGCCAGCTCCGCGATCTCGCGGGTCGCGTCCTCCGTGAAACGCAGCTCCGTGCCCTCGGTGGCGATCAGGGCGCTGTACTGTTTCAGAAGGCTGTTCTCCGGCTCCGTCAGGATCTGCTGGAGGTTCTCCCAGGACAGGGGCTGGAGCTCGACGCGAATGGGGAAACGTCCCTGGAGCTCGGGGATCAGGTCGGACGGTTTTACGCCGCTGAAGGCCCCGGCCGCGATGAAGAGGATGTGGTCCGTCCTGACCGGGCCGTAGCGGGTCTGGACGACCGACCCCTCGACGATCGGGAGGAGGTCCCGCTGGACCCCCTCGCGGCTCACGTCGGGACCGGCGGCCCCTCCCCTGGCGACGACCTTGTCCAGCTCGTCCAGAAAGACGATGCCGTCCTCCTGGACCTTCTCCAGCGCCTCCTGCGCGAGGGCGTCCGAGTCGATCAGCTTCTCGGCCTCCTCGCCCTGGAAGGCCCTCAGGGCCTCCCCCACCTTCATCCGGCGCTTCTTCGACCTCTTGGGCAGGATCCCGCTGAGCATCTCGCTCAGGTTGATCCCCACGGAGTCCATCCCGACTCCGCCCAGGACGGGAATGGCCGCCGAGTTGTCCGAGACCTCGACGTCGACCTCGCGGTCGTTCAGTCGCCCCTCCCGCAGCATCGCCAGGAGCTTGGACCGGGTCGTCTCCTGCCCGTGCTCCTCCTCGGAGGGGCGTTCCTCCTCCGTATCGGTCCCGGCCCCGGCCCCAAACACCTTCATGAAATCGGGGACGGAGAATTTCTTTTCGCTCCTGGGCAGCAGGACGTCGACCAGGCGCTGCTCCGCCCGCTCCAGAGCGGGAGTCTGGACGTCCTCCAGCATCCGTTTGCGCACCATGGTCACGGCGAACTCGACGAGGTCGCGGATCATGGACTCCACGTCCCGTCCCACATACCCCACCTCCGTGAACTTCGTGGCCTCGACCTTGATGAAGGGCGCATGAACCAGCGTCGCCAGGCGCCGGGCGATCTCGGTCTTACCCACGCCCGTCGGCCCCACCATCAGGATGTTCTTGGGCATGACCTCGTGCGCCATCTCGGGTGGGAGCATCCTGCGGCGCAGGCGGTTGCGAAGCGCCACCGCCACGGCGCGCTTGGCCTTCTCCTGACCTACGATATAGCGGTCCAGATACTCGATCACCCGGGAGGGCGTCAGGGCGGAGTCCAAATGGGGCGTCATTCCAGCACCTCCAGCGTCACAACGTTGTCCGTGTAGATGCAGATCTCCGAGGCCAGCTCGATGGCTCGTTTGGCGATGCGCTCGGGAGGCCAGTCCGTCCCCTCGCAGAACGCCCGCGCCGCAGCCAGGGCATAACCGGACCCCGACCCGATGGACGCCGCGCTGCCCTCCGGCTCCAGGATGTCCCCCGCCCCGCTGAGCAGCAGGGTGTGCCTGGAATCCGCCGCCAGCATCATCGCCTCGAGGCGGCGCAGCGCTTTATCCGTGCGCCATTCCCTCACCAGCTTGACGGCCGCCTTCATCAGGTCACCCTTCTCCTGCTCCAGACGGTTCTCGAACCGCTCGAGCAGGGTCATGGCGTCGGCGGTGCTGCCCGCGAACCCCGTCAGGATCTTCCCGTTGAAGAGGCGGCGCACCTTCCGCGCCCCCGACTTGACGATCTGGCTCCCCAGGGTTACCTGGCCGTCCCCGGCCATGGCCACCCTCTCTCCCGAGCGGACGCACACGATGGTCGTTCCCTTAAACAGTGTCCTCATCCTTTCCGCAACTTCCGTTTCCGTTCTCTCTTTTCCGTTCTCTCATCGTTGTCGCCATATATCGTTCCGGCCTCGCGGGACAGTCTCACGAAGCATCTTCGCCGACCCTGGCCCGGGGATGGGCCGAGGCGTAGCTCTCCTTCATCCAGGACGCGCTGATGGTGAGGTAGATCTGCGTCGTGGAGAGGCTCTCGTGCCCCAGGAATTCCTGCACGAACTTCAGCGACGCCCCCCGCTCCACCAGGTGCGTCGCACAGCTGTGGCGCAGGACGTGGGGCGTCACGCCCTCCAGCCCCGCGCGCTCGGCCAGGGTCGTAACGATGCGGTGCACCGTCCGAACCGTGAGGGCCTTGCCCCCGCGCCCTGAAAAGACGTAGGGCTCCGCCGGGTCGCGCTGCGCCCCAAGCCGCTCGAGCGCCCTCCGCGCGCAGCTCCCGAAGGGCACGCGCCTTTCCTTGTCCCCCTTGCCCAGGACGACGATCCAGCGCTCCTGGATGTCCACGTCCGCCCACTTGAGCCCCGTGAGCTCCGACACCCGAAGCCCGCACCCGTAGAGCAGCTCCAGGATCGCCGTGTCCCGGACGGGGGACTCGCTCGCCGAGGCCATCTCGAACATCCGATTCACGGCCTCCTCCGAGAGCGCCTTCGGCAGTCCCCGCGGGGCCGAGGGGCCGCGTAGGGCACGGGCCGGATCCCTGTCCAGGATGCCGCGTTCCTTCAAAAAGGAGAAGAGGCCGCGCAGGGAGGAGAGCTTGCGGGATATCGTCGTTCGGGCATAGCCCCACCCCGACAGTTCCCGGAGATAAGAGCGCAGAACCGCAGGTTCCACGAGGCTGACGTCCGATAGGGACCGCCCCTCCAGATACTCCGAAAACTGCTTCAGATCCACCGCATAGTTAGTCAGCGTATGCTCGGAAGCGGTCCTGCTGCCGACATACGCCATAAAGGCGTCGATGGCGCCGTCTATCGTCTTTGCGTCCATTTTTCAAATATTATCAGGTTTGAGTACAAATTCAAGGGCGGTATCCGCCCGATATTGCGGATATCGTGCGCTTGACTTCGGTTCGGCACTGGCCTAGAATAGGGCTTGGATAAAAGAATATCGTTTGCGGGGGAACTGAAGTGCGTTGAGAAGGTTAAAACCTGACCCCTTGAACCTGTCGGCTAATACCGGCGTAGGGAAGCAGAGATGTGTGTCGTCACGAAGAAGGGCGCTTTCCTGTAATGGAAAGGCGCCCTTCAACTTTTGATTCGGGAGGTCCTTGCCATGCGTAAAGTGTTGACCGTAGCGGGCTCCGATTGCAGCGGCGGAGCGGGGATCCAGGCCGACCTCAAGACGTTCTCGGCCCACGGGGTCTTCGGCATGAGCGTCGTCGTATCGGTGGTGGCGGAGAACACCAGCCGGGTAATCGCCATCCAGGACGTGACGCCGGACATGATCGAGAAGCAGATGGACGCGGTCTTCGAGGATATCGGGGCGGATGCCGTGAAGGTGGGGATGCTCTCCACCCCCGTGTGCATGAGGGCCGTCGCGGGGAGGCTGAAGCGGTACGCCCCCCAAAACGTGGTCGTCGATCCGGTCATGTACGCCAAGAACGGCTGCCCTCTGATGGACCCCGGGGCGGTGGGCGCCTTGATCGAGACGATCGTTCCCCTGGCGGACGTCCTGACGCCGAACATCCCGGAGGCAGAGCGGATCGCCGGCATGAAGATCGAAACCCTGGACGACATGAAGGAGGCGGCACGGCGCATCCACGCCATGGGCTGCTGCAGCGTCCTGGTGAAGGGCGGGCATGCCTCGGGGGACGCCGTCGACGTCCTTTTTGACGGCACGGACTTCCGGCTCCTCGAGGCGCACCGCATCGACACGAAAAACACGCACGGCACGGGCTGCACGTTCTCCTCGGCCATCGCCTCGAATCTGGCCCTGGGATACGACGTCGCCGGGGCCGCGGAACGGGCCAAGCGCTACGTTACCACGGCCATCGAACACGCGCTTTCCATCGGGAAGGGACATGGCCCCACACACCACTTTTACGACCTCTACAGGGAGGGCCTGAGAGGAATGGACGGAGAGGAGAAGAGAGCATGAGCACACAGACGGAACTCGAGAAGGTATCCACGTTCAGCCAAATGCTCCTGTGGTTCGGCGCGGCGGTCTCCATCGCTGAGATCCTCACCGGCGCGCTGCTGGCGCCTCTTGGCTTTGAAAGGGGCATGGGGGCCATCCTGGTGGGGCACGTCATCGGGGCCATCCTGCTCCTCCCCGCGGGGCTGATCGGCGCGCAAAGCGGCCTCTCGGCCGCCAGGTCGGTTCGCATCTCCTTCGGGAGGTACGGCTCCTACGTCTTTTCCATCCTCAATCTGGTGCAGCTGCTGGGTTGGACGGCCATCATGATCGTCAGCGGAGCCAAGGCCATGGACGGCATCACGGGGGAGCTCTGGGGGTTCCAGAACGAGGCCGCGGGGTGCGTCGTCATCGGAATCCTGATCGCCCTGTGGGTCCTCATGGGCATCAAGAACCTGGCCCGCGTCAATATCGTCGTGGTGACGATGCTCTTTGGACTCTCCCTCGTCCTGGGGTTCACGGTCCTGGGACAGACGGGGGCCGGAGCGGCGGCGGGGGAACCGATTTCCTTCGGAGCCGCCGTCGAGCTGAACGTCGCCATGTCGCTCTCATGGATGCCACTCATCTCCGACTATACGCGAAGGCTGCGGCGTCCATTTCTGGGGACGGGGGTCAGCGTGCTGAGCTATTTCGCGGGGAGCGTACTGATGTTCGCCATCGGGCTGGGCGCGTCCCTCTTCGCCGGGACCTCCGACATCGCTCGGATCCTCCTTGCAGCCGGCCTGGGGCTCGCCGCCCTGTTGATCGTCCTCTTTTCCACCGTGACCACCACCTTCCTCGACGTCTACTCGGCTGGGGTCAGCGCCGCCAACCTCAGCGAGAGGCTGAACGAGAAAACGGTTGCGGTCCTGGTCTGCGCCCTCGGGACCGTATTGGCCGCGTCCGTATCCATGGAGCAGTACGAGAACTTCCTGTTCTTCATCGGCTCCGTGTTCGCCCCGCTGTTCTCGATCCTGTTCGTGGACTATTGGCTCCTCGGCAGGCGGGAGATCGACCCCAGCCGTCCGCTGGACCTCAGGAGCGCCCTTTTATGGACGATCGGCTTCATCCTCTATCGTCTGCTCCTGCCCTACGACACCCCGGTGGGGATCACCCTGCCGGTGATGCTGCTGGTCGGGGTATTGAGCATTGTCGTACGGTTTCCCGGCAAAAAAGTTTAAGGAGGGCGAAAGAAGCTGTCTCCGAGGATCGGGCGACGCCATTCCCGCGGACGTAAAGCCTGTAGGGAAGGAAAACCGCGAATTGCCTTTTACCGCCCTTCAGCGTAAAATATCGGCAGGGTATTGAAATTACGTTCGGGAGGTTGCCGTCGTGCAGATCAATCGAGAAACGCAAGCGATTATTGACAGCCTTTCGGATCCTGTCCTCGTCGTAAGTTCCAAGATGAGACGCATCCTTGCCTGTAACGCGGCTTTCGTCCGTGAGCTGGGTTTCCTCGACGAGAACATCAAGGGCAGGTCGTTTATTCACATTCCCCAACTGACGCGCCCGATCCGGCATGGTCTATTGGACCTTTATTTCAGGACAAAACGCAGCAGGGACGACAAGACCCCGTTCGTCTTTCAATTCGCGGACCCGCAGGGCAGCCTGAAAACGATCTCCGCCACCGTGGATATCCTGATCTTCGACGGGGAGGAGTTTATCATGGCGTATCTGCACATCGTGTTGCCGACCGACATAGCCCTTTCGCATCAGGCCGAGGACATCGCCGCTTTCAACGCCTTCGTCGACATGACCCAGGAGCCGTGGCTGGAGTTCCGCCCCCGTTCGCGGGACGTGCCCATCCTGCTCGACGAGGAGGACCGGATCAGTTACCTCATGAACCTGGGGCGGGGATTCGTCGTCCACAAGGCGAGCAAAGCCGCGCGGAAGTTGTTCGGCCAGAGGGATCCCAGCTTGGGGATAACCGACTTTCCGTTGAAGGGAAAGGGCTTTATGTCCTTTTTTTATCGGGAGGAGGACGCCCTGCGGTTTCTGGACATGCTCTCCAAGGTGGGGCAGCTTCAGGCCCCGACCACCTTGGTTGGAGAGTCGGGAAAGGTCCTGGAGATGGAGATGTCCTGCTCCGTCCACTTCGGTACCGAGGACACGATCACAGCCCTTTATTGCATCCTCCGCCGTATCGAGCAGGATAGGGACCTCATCGTCCAACACAGCGTCAGCGGCCAGGAGCAGGACTTCATCTTCTCCCAGCCCTTCCTCGGGCTGGGGCGCATGGTTCCCCTGCAGCCCCTGGCGAGGCCTCAACCCGCGAATGCCGATACGGTTTTGAACCGTTATCTGGATGATATCCTCCTCACCAACGCCAACGATGCCCTGGGGGAGCTCTATGGGGTCGAGAAAAATGCCCTGTTGATGCACTCCATGCCCTTTCTCTTCCCCGATCGCTCCGCGGCTGTCCAGGTTCTGAAAGAGCTGTTCGTGACGCGCCAGTCCTCGTTCGCGACGTATCGCAAGAATACGGGGGAGCTCTTGAGGGTAGCCCTCTTCAAGGCCGTCTTCAACGACGCCGACCTCATGACCCGAATATTCGTGGCCGTATCCCCTCAGATCTACGGCATCCCGGAACGCCGCGAGGCGCGGAAGCCGCATTCCGTCCCGTCGTTCATTTAGGGCGTGTCAACAAAAGCAGGAAATCGAGAAAGACCCCCCGGTTGAGCCGGGGGGTCTGTTTTCTTTTGTCGATAGCCTTTACGTCGCCGGTTAAGCTTTCCTCCTCAGCAGGAACGCAGCTGCAAGAGCCAGTGCTAACCCACTCCATCCCGCGTCGCACCCGCCGCCGGAGCTGCCCTTGGAGTCTCCGGGGTTACCAGGCTGCCCGGGATTACCGGGCTGTCCAGGATTACCAGGGTTGCCAGGCTGCCCAGGATTACCAGGCTGTCCGGGGTTTCCGCCCGGCTTGGCGATATCCTTCAGCTTCTTGTTCACCGTGATCGTACGGACCTTGCCGTCGTCCGTCGCCACCAGCACCTTCTCGATCTCCGCCTTGCCCGAGTCGATGTCGGCCTTCGTGGTCTTGCACGTCAGCCTCAGCTTGTAGCTCTTCGCGCTCGCCTTGACCACCGGCATGGAGCTCACGACAACCTTGCCGCTGCCATCCAGCAGCTCGGCCTTCGGCTTCTCCCTCATCCCGGAGGCGACCACATCCAGGGACTTCGGCGTCCCCTCGAGCTTCAGCGTCGCCGCGAGCTGGACGGTCACGTTCCCCTCAGCGTCCGGGGCGCTGGTGCTCGTCGTCTCCCAGCTGCTCGGGTCGATGCTCGGGGCCGCGGGCGTACCCGGCGTACCGGGCGTGCCGCCGCCGCCACCACCGCCGCCGGGAACGGCATTCAGGTCGGCGTCGACAAAACCCTCAAAATTTGGCGCGACCTGGTTCTTGGCGTACACCCTCAGGGTCCCACTCGTGAAACCGACGCCCACCTCCACCTCAAAGGACGCGGCCTTCGTGGTGGCTCCAGCCTTTAAAGTCACAGACACGGGGCCCGGAGCGACAACGCTCAAAAGCTCAGCGCGCCAAGAAGCGGCAACCACATCAACGTCATTCGAGACCGTGACGTTTACAAAACGCTTGTTCCCCGAGGCCGTCACCTTCGCCACCAGCTCGGGGACCTTAAGATTGTCCTTCGCCGTGAGGACCAGCGCCTTCTCGGCGTCCTTCCACTCGATCTTCGCCTCAGCGTCGTCACCAGGATTGCCCTCAATCTTGCCAGTGCCATTCAGTTCCACATCCTCGGCCTTCAATAACACGACCGTATCGCCCACCGCCAGGCTCTTCCACCAGGTCTTGGGACGGTTCATCTTCAGCGTCTTACCAGCAACGACGTCGATCTTCTTCAGCTTCAGGACCGGGGCCTGCGTCGCTGCGTCGACCTCGATCGTCGTGGGGTTGGCGGGGTTGACGGCGCTCAACTCCAGATTCGGGAACTCCCCGCTGGGCAGGGTCAGGATGCTGTTATTAGCGAGCTCCGCCTTGACCATCCCGGAGAGCAGGCCCCTGCTCTTCACCCTGAACGTCTCGGTTGTGCCCACCTTCAAGTTCCAGTTCGCGCCCTTCGTTCCGTCCCGGACCACCAGAGCTCGAGTGCCCCCCGAAAGCTCCAGCGTGGCGTCAGCGGCAGGCTGAAGGAAGTGGATTGTGTTCTCCGTATCCGCAGCTCCATCGCTCTTGACCGTCAGGCCGGCGGTCGTCTTCGCGAAGCTCAGGTTTCCAATCTCGTTCTTGCCGCCAAGGTCCAGTTTAAAGGTATCGCCCATGGCCGCCGCCGTAAAATCGACCGAAATCACCTTCACGTCCGCAGCGAGGGCCAGGGTCGCCGTTCCGCCGCCGCCGGGAGCCACGAACTCGACCTTCCCTTGGACATCCTTGTTCAGGGTGCCTGTCTTGCCATTCGCAAGCGTCAGCTTCAGGTCCCCGGTCACCTCGGCGTTGAGGTTATCACCAGTAAGTTCTTTGACGATCAGGGTCTTGCCGCTCGCGACCGTGATCGTGTTTGCGGTGTCCTCCGTCTTCAGCTTCGCGAGGGTCATGTCCCCCTTGAGCTTAAGATGTCCGACCTTGTCGGCGGCTTTCCCCAGCTCCAGCTCACCGTCCGTCCCGTTTCCGATCTCGACGCCCTTCGCAACAACCAGGTCGCCGCTCCAGATCCTCACGATCTTGAGGGCCTCCTTCATCGGATTGTTCAGCGTCAGGTTGCCCTCCCTCAGGAGCAGCGTATCGACGATGTTGCCGAAGTCCCCCGCATTGACCACGAGGTTGCCCTTCTCGATCTCCACAAGGGTCGTTCTGTTGCCGTCAAGCTCCGGCAGGGCGTCATCGACGTCCACGACCAGCGTGCTGCCTTCCTTGATCTTCAGGTCGTCGACCGTCGCCACCTGAGTCTTCAGAGTCAGCGTGCCACCGCCGGAGAGTTCCAGGGCGTTGGCGGCGTCGCCGACGATGGTCCCCGCACCCTCTGCCGCCAGGGTCAGGGTCTTGCCCGGGAAGACGATAACATTGTTGGTGGTGGTAAACTTCAGTCCACCTGCCGCCTTGCTCGTCACCGTCGCGTTGCCCGAGGCCCTGAGTGCGCCGCCGTTGTCGAGGTCCAATACATTATTCAGCGTCAGCTTTGCGCCCTCGGCAAGGTCCACCACCTCAGCCGCTGCCAGCCCGTCAACCTCCACCTCGGCGCTTGCTGTGATGATCGCCTTGTCGCCGGTTCCTGGGATACCGTTATCCCAGTTAGCAGCAGTACCCCACTTCTTGTCGGGTCCTCCACCCGTCCACGTACTATTCACCGCCAGCGCGGTCCCGGCGAAAGCCAGGGCGAACACCATCGCCAGCGCCGCCGTGCGCAAGAACCTCCTGCTCACACGCATCTTCCCATCCTCCTCTCAAACTCACAAAAATGCAGATCCACACCCTGAAACACCTGAAACAAAAGTCCCGAACGTCTCAAGATGCCTCACTCACCTCCCCCGGCTCTCGGCAGACCCATAGCGCGAATGGGTATCAGAAAAACGAACCCCAGCACAGACAAACCGCCCGTCTCGCGCTCAAGGGCGCGGAACGGGCGGAACGTCTCATTTGTTTATGGAAGAATGGAAAAACCGACCTCCGTCCTTCGCCGTTCAGGAGTACAGGGCAGAAGGACAGAGAGACGCACGCACGCACGCACGCACGATCATGCCGTCCGCTCAGGAAAAAGTCAAGGGAAAAAACGTCTTCAAAGGCCAAGGCCATCCGCACACGTCATCCCACCTCTATTTTGAAAAGGAAAAATCCCATCAAAAGGCGCAACTTCCTTACGCTGCCCTGATTATAGGTGCATCCCGCCGTCCGGTCAAGGCAGCTAAGCAGACGACCAGCCCTCCAAAGACGCAGTCTTCGGAGGCTGTGTCGGTCGCTTACGTCGATACGCGGCACAACTGCCGCGCTATCGACGCGCTGGAGGCGGGACAACAGTTAAGGTCGGTGCTCCTCCTCCGTCCATGGGCACTGAGGCCCGGCCGGATATCCGTCCAGGAAAAGCTCCGACGCTATCGTTTGGGCTCGGCGATGTACCACCAGCGTCCCCCCAAAGATACGGCCGCCATTCCCTCTCTGAAGGGGCGCGCCGCGTCGAGAAAGGGCGGGATGACGACGGTTCCGTCCAGGTTCCTGTAGCCCCAGACGCCCGTATCCGAGCGATAGGGCAGGATGCCGGGGACGGAGCCGGAAACGGCATCGACGGAGCCGACAGGAGGCTCCCCGATATATCGTCCGCCACGGTTCACATACCGCCACCTCCCCTTCGAGGTCTCCAGACAGGCGACGCCCCAGCGAAAGCGAGGGGCCTCGCCCGTCCAGGGGACGAAGTCTCCCCGGATCACGGCATTGCCCTTCTTGTCTATGAAAAGGGTTTTGCCGCTTTTCAACACGGCGGCCAGCCCCTCCGAAAATCTTCCCGCCGCGCACCCTCGGGAGGGGACCTCGAAGCGGCAGGGCACCCTGAGCTTGCCGGATACGTCGACGTAGCCGAGCTTCTTCCCCTTTCGGACCGCGGCCAGCCCATCCGAGAAGGGCCAAACCTCCTCATAAACGTTCTTCACAGCCCAGTTTCCCTTCCTGTCGATGAATCCCCACCGTCCCTTCATGCGGACCGCAAGCAGCCCCTCGGAGCAGGGGCCTGCGGCCTCGAAACGTGGGGGGATCACCATCCGGCCCTTATGGTCGATGTACCCCCAACGGTCCCCGGAGAGCACTGCGGCCAACCCCTCCGAAAAATCCCGGGCATCCGCGAACACCCCCTCGAAGGCATCCCGTCCCTGCACATCGATGTAATGTTTTTCGCCCCCATCGCTCACAAGGGCAAGCCCATCCGAGAAGGCCCCGGCCTCCTCGAAGTTCCGCCCTCCGAAGAGGGGCGGGATGCTGCGTCCCACGTAGCCCCATCTGCCGTTGGAGGCGCTGCGCACCGGGGCCAGGCCCTCCGAGAAGGGCCAGGCCTCCAGGTAGACGGGGTCGGCCATCCAGGCGCCCCGGCGATCGATGTAGCCCCATCGTCCCTGGCTGGCCGCACCGGCCGTTCCCTCCGAGAAGGACATCACATCCTGGAAGACGTAGGGGATCGCCAGCTCTCCCGACGAGGAGATGAAGCCCCAGAGCCCCGCGCGGCGCACCGCAGCCAGGCCCTCGCTGTAATCCAGGACTGCCTCGTATGAGGGCTCCACGGCCCAGTCTCCCGCCGAATCGATGAATCCCCAGAGGCCATGAAGCGCAACCCCCGAAACGCCACCGGAGAAGACCTTGCCGCCCAGCACCGGATCGTAGCGCGGCTCGACGGCGGTATCCCCCGAGAGCTCCAGGAACCCCAGTCTCCCCTTCACGAGGACCGCCGCGCGGTCCTCCACAAAGGGCCAGGCCCCGTCGTAGATCGGGTCAACGGCCCATTTTCCATGCCGGTCGATGAACCCATACCGCCCCCCAAGCGCCACCGCCGCCCGCCCCTGATAGAAGTCGCCGGCCAAGTCGAAACTGGCGGGTATCGCAAGCCGCCCCGCCCTGTCGACGTACCCCCACTTGTCCGCGGACCGCACGGCGGCAAGCTCCCCACAGAAGGATCCGGCAGCATCGAAGGCTGGGGGGATGAAGAACTTCCCCTTTCTGTCCAGAAAACCCCACCGGCCCCGAACCGAGACGGCCGCGGCCCCCTCCCTGAAGGGATGGGCGTCCGAGAGGGTCGGCCCTACGACCCAACGCCCCCCCGGATCGATATAACCCCAATACCCGCTGGACCGTACGGCGGCGAGCCCCTCGGAGAACCGGGAGGCCCGCTCCCATACGGGCTGCAGGAACCAGTCGATCCGGGCCGCACCGGCCGGAAGGATTGGAAAAACACAAAGCAGGACAGCGGCGGCAAGGAGCCCCGCCAGCAAGGATGTACGACGAATCATCATCTATATTCGTCTGGATTCGTCAATCGCCGGGGGACTTGAGCCTGGGGATGGGGAGACGTCCGGGGTCTTCGGCGCTCCAGAGCGTATAGAATCCGTTTTCGTCGGGCTCGCCGTCCGCGCCCAGAAAGTCCAGGACGCGCCTTCCGGCCTTCCGCGTCCGGTCCAGCTCCAACGCGGGGAGCCCCGCATGGTTGAAGCTGCCCCCCGTTCCGGCGTAGACGACCTCGGCCCGCCGCCCCCCGCCCGCGGGGACGAGGGCCACCCGCGTCGGGGCAACGGAGACGCGGACCAAACGAACTCCTTCGTCCTCGGCCGCTTTTTCGACCTCGACCGCAAGCACGCAGCTGCGCTCCCGCGGCAGCGTCCGCTGAAAGGACACGAAGTTCCCCAGGGACCAGGCGACGAGCCGGGCTTCGGCTCCATAGTCATCAGAGGAGGCAAGACGAAGTTCCATCGGCTGCAGGACGTGAGGATGGGTCCCGATGACCAGATGGGCCCCCTGTGCCAAAGCCGCCTCGGCCGCCCTCCTCTGATGGGCCGACGGGACAAAATGATACTCCTGGCCCCAGTGGAAACAGGCCGTGACGATGTCGGGGCTCAGGGCCCGCGCCCGTGCGAGTCCCTCGGATATCGCCGAGTCCGAGATCACGTTGAGGTGGACGTCGCTCGATGAGAGAAGCCGGTTGCTCCCGTAGGAGTAGTTGACGAAGGCCCACCTCAGCCCCCCATGCTCCACCAGGAGCGCGTCGTTTTTGGGAATGTCGTCCAGCCCCAGCCCCGTCCACAGAATGCCCGCCCGGTCCAGGACCTCGACGGTTCGGCGCGCACCTCCCGCCCCACGGTCCAGGATATGGTTGTTCGCCAGGGTGACGACGCGGACCCCCAGCCCGACCAGCGCGTCTGCGAGCGAGTCCGGGGTGTTGAACGAGGGATACCCGGCATACCCCCTTTCGGGGCCGGCGAACGTCGTCTCCAGGTTCCCGACGATCAGGGCATCGCCCCCGAAGAGCGGCCGCACCCTTCGGAACTGCGGGGCGAAGTCCCATTTTCTGCTGCCGTTTCTCCCCGTCGCCGCGGCGTCCAGCTGCTGCTTGTGGGCCATGATGTCCCCGATGAAAAGCGCCCGCGCCCGCAGGGGAAAGGCCAGCGCAGGCATCGGGGCGAACGAAGCGAACAAGGCAAGGATCACAAGAGAAATGGTCGGAAAAAAAGTTCGCCTCACAATCGCTCTCCTCCTCAATGTTTCGGCTCGCTCCTCAAATTCGATCTTCCAAATTCAATCTTCCGAATCGATCCTCTGACTCGTGCCGCCGGGCTCTTACGGCGAGGCTATCCGTCGATGTACGAGTCGAAGTAACCCGATATGTGAATGACGGGGGTGCCCTTGTCCCCGCTCCCGGAGACGAGGTCGCACAGGGAACCCAGAAGATCCGTATAGCGCCTCGGGGTGGTCCCAAGGGCGTTTTTATCCTCCGCCAGACCCGAATCCCTTCCGCTTGCGGCGGACTTCGATTGAATGGCGCTGCGAACGGCCTCCTCCGCATCCCCCTGGGCGTTGTCCGCGATCATCTTGAACTTGATCTCGGAGGGCGTGCCCTTCAGCCCGTCCGTGTATCCGGGAGAGACGACGGGGTCGGCCAGCTCCCAGATCCCGCAGACGGGGTCCTTGAAGGCGCCGTCCCCGTAGACCAGGACCTCGACCCTGCGCCCGGTGAGGCGAAGGATCTCCTGCTGAAGCCCGCGCGCGAAGGCCCCCGCATCGCGAGGGAAAAGCTTGACGGTCCCCTCCTGAGAGTAGTTGGACCCCAGAAGCCCGAACTCGGGGTTGTATCCGCCCCCATTGGAACGCGGTTCCGTGCAGATCTGATCCAGGGTCCAGACCGAGGCTCCCCTTTCCCGCAGAAGGCCGGCATAGAGGACTCGATTGTGGATGTTCGCCATCACGACCCGGGAGGTGACGTCCAGGATGCGCAGCGGGTTGTTCGTGAAGTGGATTTCTATCCTCCCAGGGGCCAGGTCCTTGTAGAGCTCCACGTAGTCCACCCCCGTGAAGGGATGCCTGTAGCGCCCGAACCGTGCGTCGTACTCCGCCGTGCCGAAGCACTCCGGCATGCCCGAGGAACGCTTGAGGTACTCGGCGGGATCGATCAGGTGGTTGCCCACCTCGTCCGCAGGGAAGGAGAGGAAGAGATGCACCTTTCCCCGGATGCCCCGGACGATCCCGTCGAGCAGGGGCATGAACCGGTTGCGGCTGAGGATGGGAAAGGCGACCGCCGCATCCCCCTCCGGGATCTTGTCGCGAACGTCCGCGGCTATCTCCTCCAGAGTGATGATATTGCCCTGAGCCCTCGCCACGAGGGACTCCGTGACCCCCACCACGTCGCGATCCCTGAGGGTAAAGGGCGCGTAGCCCGAAGACGAGGCCTCGACGAGGTGTTCCGCGGCCATCTTCACCAGGTCGTCGCCCCTGCGGATCACGGGCATACGAATTCCATGCACCTCAACGCCAACCTTACGAAGCACTGCCTCTCCCATAATGATCCATTACCTCCATAAAAACTTCAGTATGAACCCTGCTCTATCGATTTTACAACAAAAAAAGTATACAATACGAGGAGAATTTTATCCCGATCCGCCCCATTTATCAAAAAGATGAAATGTGCAGACGGGAGAAGGCAACACGCGGATGCTTCCAAAGACGCACCACAGACGTACCACGCGCCGCCTCGGACGCCAACTTCGAGCGGGCGTCATTTTGGCCGGAGGTGAACAGCTCGTGAACAACCTGTACGAACAGATGGATTTTGTCTTGTCCGGCGGAGCGCTGAAATTGCTTACGGACTTTCTGGCTCCCAAGGTCCCGTCCGCCCTCATCCTGGTTCCCCGAGGAGCGGATCTCCATATCCTCGACGCCGTGGGGACGAACCCGACGCAGCTCATTCTGCCGGGAGAGGGCCTTCGTCTACGCTCCCTCTTCTCAAACCGCCCCGCCGTATCCCCCTGTGAGCTGGAACAGGTGCGGACGGAGAAGGAAGAGTGGCCGTGGGGTCTGCGCATGCGCGGGCCGCACTGGGAGGTCTACGTCCTGCTGAGGGAAAAGGCCGACGAGTCCCTACTGAACGAACTGAAGCCCTATGCCGGAATGGTTCGGCTCTGGCAGCAGTTCCAGCGGATCGACGCCAACGAGGGCAAGCTCTCCCGCCTCTCCTACATGATCCTGGCCACGAAGAGCACCCTGGCCTCCATATTCGAGCCCATGCCCCTCGAATACTTCGCCTCCTTCGTCACGGACGTCCTGCGAGAGAGCCTGTTTCCGAAGTCCGTCTCCATCCTGAAGGACGAAGGGGGCCGCCTGAGCCTCCTGGCGGGCAAAATGGACGTCCTTCCACCGCGCGAGGGCATCTACGCTCAGACCATTCTGCCCTCCGCACCGGTCCTGAATCATGGCCCCGCCCCCTATCGGGTCGTGCTTCCCATCGCCGAGGCGGAGACGCGGCTCTTCTGCGTCCTGGAATGGGAGGACCTCCCGGACAGCGAGATGCTTCATTTCCTCGAGCTTCTGGGGAACCTCGCGTCCCGCGCCATCGCCATCAACAGCCTCCGTTCCAAAAATACCCTGGCGGCGTCGCAGGCGTCCTCGGGGGACTTCACGATCCTCTCCCTCGCCAACGTCCTGAGGGCTCTGAGAAACGAGGAGGAGCATGGCCGTTTCCTGGCCCTCGCCGCGGATGTGTTCCTGGAGATGGGGCAGATGTCGGAATGCCTTTTGTCCGTGTGGGACGGAGAACGCGATGGCTACGTCCTGGCGGAGCACCGTTCGGATGGCGTCAGAGATTGCTCGAACCATCCCGTCCTGCGCGCTTCCCGGCGATGCGAGGTTTCCCGCAGCCTGCAGCCGATCTATGATCTGGATCGTACCCCGGCCTCCGAGGTCCTCGGCTCCTGGGGGCTGGACGCGGAGTCCTGGAAGGAGCTCGAGCACATGCAGTATTTGGTCCCGATCCACGACGGCAAGAGTATCGAGGGGTTCGTCGCCCTCGCCTCGAGCTCTGGCATCGCCCCCATCAAACCCCAACGGGAGGCGCTGAGCATCGCGGCTCAGTTCACGGGCTACGAAATTCGCAAGTTCAAAAGCTAGGGAAGAAACACGGGGCGCCCCTCGGAGGCGCCCCGCGCTTTTGTCCGCAGCCGGATCAGGCTTCCGGACATCTTCGGCCCTTATCGGGAGGTGCTGCCGATCTCCCTCCCCGACGTCAGGGCCCCCTTCACGCTTCCGGACGCCATGCACTTCTCCAGCCTTCCGGAGACCATCTCCCCGACCAGACCTCCGACCGATTTGCCTCCCTCGACGTAGCCCAGGGACTCACACTGGTTCGCGAGCCCCTTCTCCATCCGCCCCGCGAGGCCCCCTACATCCGAGGTTCCGCTGACAGTAGCCTCTACAATGCAGCGCCGTGCCAGGCCATCGCCCCAGAGGCCCGCCACCCCGCCCGTCCGCTCCCATCCCAGGACGGAACCGGAGACGGAGTTTCCGGTCAGGTTCCCGGACTCCACCCAGCCCACGAGTCCCCCCGTATTCTCCCTGCCCTCGACGGTCCCGTCGAACAGGGACCGACGGATGACGACGGAATCGGAGGCGAAGCCAATCATGCCGCCAACCGTTTTTCGGCCCTGTACCGTCAATTCCCATGTCCTCGCCTCGTTCAGCTCTCCCTCACGGACGTTGCCCGCCAGGCCGCCGACGTTGTCCTGTCCCGAGATCTCCCCGCGGACCTCAGCCCGGGCAAGGAGGGTGCCAAACATGGAACCGATCAGCCCCCCCGTGCCCGAGCCCCGGCCATTGACCGCCCCCGAGAAGGAAAGGCCGGACAGACGGCTCTCGGACGTCTGTCCGATCACTCCTCCCACGTTCTCCGTACCCAGCACGCTGCCGGACACGGCGCAGTTCCGCAGCTCGGAGCGTATGGCGAGCCCCGCCAGGATGCCGACGTTGGGGCCAGCCGATACGGAGGCGTCCTCGATGGTGAGCCCCACGACGGTAGCTCCCTCCAATACCCCGAAGAGTCCCGCCATGCCAGCGGCCGGAGCCTTGACGTCAAGCCCCCGCACGACATGGCCGTTCCCGTCGAAGAAACCCTTGAACGGGCGGCTTCCCCCCTCCCGGTAAAAGCCTATGGGATTCCACCGCATGCCGCTCAAATCGAGGTCGGCCATCAGGCGGATCCTCTTCCCGGAATAGGAATTGCCCTGATTGACGGAACGGGCCAGGGCCTCCATCTGAGCCGCCGTGCGGATGATCCAGGGACTCTTGACCGAGCCGTTGCCCGATGCGAAGATTCTGCCGCTCTTCCCCCGAGATGCTCTCCTCCTGAGCGAGGCCTTACGGACGGTCCCGCGGCTCTTTACCCCTGCGGACTTCTTGGGGACTACTTTAACCTCGGCGTCCCCCGCCTTTGCGGGAGTGAGCCGCAAGACCGAGAACCCCAGAAGAAACGAAAGTCCCAGCGCAAAAACAAAAAGTCTCCCCGCCCGCACCGCAAAAAATCTCTTGAGCCCCTCCAGCAATGTTCGACACCCTTTCCCGAAAATCCCGAAAATATTCGTCGTCCGCCAGGGGAAATCCCTAATCCGAACCGTTTGCACAGGCATTGCGCCCAGCTCGGACGAAGTCCCCCGGAGTCTTCCAGGCACTTTCCTTTATTCTATCCCATACCGCCCGAAATGCGGAACAAAAAACTCATTCGTTTTATGTTTTCAACACGACGACATGGCCCGGCATGGGAAAAACCACCCCGGTCACAACCTGCTCCGGGCCCCAATGACTTGACAGAGCATCCCTTTCTAAGCACAATAAAGTGGAAAACGTCGGGGACGCCCCTAATCCGGTCGATAAATGGAGGAAGGAATTCAAACATGAACTGCAAACACTGCGGCGCAGCCCTGCCCATCGGGGCCGAGCGATGCGAATATTGCGGCGCCGCCACGCCACACGCGGCGGACAATCTCGAGGCGATCCTGAGGGAGAAGAGAAAGGAGGGCCTTCTCTCCATGAAGCGGGTGTCGGGGGGGATGCTCTTCTTCCTCTATTCTTTCACCTTCGGTTTTTACGGCAGCATCTGGCACGTCCTCAGGAACAAATCCCTGAGCCGCCTCGCCCCGAAGATCTACCTCCCTTTCTGGGCGGCCTGCCTGCAGCTCGCCATTCACCTGAGCTGGATTCTGATCCCCCAGAGCTCCGTCGTCCAGGCCTGGGGGCTCTCGGAGGAGGATGTCCAGAACTGTTTCACCCTTCTGAGCCTGGCGGCTTTCATCCTTTCCATCTGGCTATCCTTCAAGGCTCGCAGCATCCTCCAGGTCTACGCCTCGCGCTATCTCGAGAAGAGCGTCGTCGTCCTGAGCGTCGCCCCATCGGGCCTGATGACCTTTCTTTTCGGCCCTCTCTATCTCCAGGGCCAGATCAACAGGATGATCGCCATGGAGCTGCTGGACCCCGACCTATAAGACCACAGAACGTGAAAAGGAGCGAATGCAATTATGGCCTTGATGCAAATTGTAGAATGGGACCCCAGCCTGAGCCCGGCGGACATCTTCGCCTGGCGTTATCTGGACCCCAGGAATCCGGACAGGAGCGACGCCCTGGGCAACTGGACCCAGCTGGTGGTCCAGGAATCCCAGGAGGCCATCCTCTTCCGGGACGGACAGGCGCTCGACCTCTTCGGGCCCGGGCGCCACACCCTCTCCACGGACAACATCCCATTGCTGAGACACCTGATCAACCTGCCCACCGGCGGCGAGACCCCCTTCAAGGCCCACGTCTGGTTCGTCAACAAGCTCAACATCCTGGACGTCAAATGGGGCACGCTCTCCCCCCTGCTCCTGCGCGATCCCGAATATCAGATCCCCATCCCCGTTCGGGCCTACGGACAATTCGGCGTCCGCATCCGCGACAGCCGCAAGTTCCTGCTCAAACTGGTCGGGACCCGCACGCGGCTGACCCGGGACGAGCTCATCGACTCCTTCCGGGGGCTGCTGCTCAGCCGCATCGGCGACATGGTCGCGAGCTACATCACGCTGAGGAAGATCAACATCTTCGACATCAGCGCCTACCTCAAGGACATGTCGGACGAGGCCGTGGAGGAGGTGCGCCCCGTATTCGAGGAGTACGGCATCGAGCCCACAAACTTCTTCCTCGGGTCCGTCAACGTGCCCGAGGACGACGAGGCCGTCCAGGATCTGAAAAAGGCGATGAGCGAGCGGGCGCGCATGAACGTCATGGGCTACAACTACCAGCAGATGCGCTCCTTCGACGCGATGGAGGAGATGGCCCAAGCCTCGGGCTCCGGCGACGGAGGCGGAGGGGGAAATCCCCTGCTCGGGGCCGGCATGGGGCTCGGCGCGGGCCTGGGCATGGGGGGAGCCTTCGGGCAGATGGCCTCCCAGATGGGGCAATTCCTCAACTCGTCCCCAACCGGCGCACCACAGCAGCCCGTCCCCACACCCGCAGCGTCCGAAGGGCCAACAACGCCGCCCCCGAACCCCTCCCCGAGCGCACCGCGTACCTGCCCCAAGTGCGGCAAGGCCTGCGGCGAGGGGCGCTTCTGTCCCTCATGCGGCGCATCCCTGACCCCCGGCTGCCCTCATTGCGGTGCGAAAATAACCGCCGATGCTCGTTTTTGCTCCCAATGCGGCAAGCCGATCCCAAGGGTGTGCGAGTGCGGCGCGGCGCTTACCCCTGATGCGGCCTTCTGTTCCCAGTGCGGCAGGAACGCGGAGGGCAAAATCCCTCAAAACTGACAAAAGCATGTGACGGAAAGGGGAAAACAATATGAGTAAAGCAACCAACAAGGTTCGGCATATCTTCAATCTCTTTCTTCTGCTGTTTCTGGTCGCGGTGGTGGCGGGGGTCTGCGTCTGGTTCCTGACGACCCCCGAGGCGCGAGGGACCACCTTCTGGATGTCCATGGGGTTCCTGGCCTTCACCGCCCTGTTGGGCACCCTCTTCGCCTCTCGGATCGTGATCCGAAGCAACGCGGGCAGGGAGGTTCCCCACGGATTCTCCCATATCTACCCGCTCGCCCTCTACTTCATCTTCGTCATCGCCATGGCCGTGACGAACGCCCGTATGGAGTTTTCCGTCACCACCTATTTCCTGATTCACATCGTCGGCCTGGCCATCTTCCTGATTCCGCTCCTTCTCACCAACATGGCCATGCTGAAGCTGAGCGGGGCGGACCGCAGGGAAGGGCGACAGGGACGCCAAAATCTGGCGGCGGCGGCCACGCGCGTGAGGGACATGGCCGAGGACCTGAAAGGCATTGTCGCCGGCGATCGGGAGCGGATCGCTCCATTCCTCGCGCTGGCGGACTCCCTCCAGTACTCTGATCCCAGCGCCGCCCCCAGGGAGGCGGAGAACGCGCTGAAAGGCGCATTGGACGCCTTGGACGAGGAGGCCGAGATGATACTCGCCTCGCCCGATGCCGAGCGAGGCGAGCGATGGGAAAAAATCCTGAGGGCCTGCATCAAGGCGGAGCGCGCGCTCGAGGCGCGAAACACCGCGCTCCTGAACTCCAGATAGACTCCCTGGGGTTCTTCTGCCAAAGGGGTCTCCTCTTATCTCATCTCGTCATAAAAACGAGGGCTCCCGGCCTACCGCCAGGAGCCCTCGTTTTCGTATAAGGACATGCAACGTTAGAAGAGGCCGGTTATCTTCCCGTTCTCGTCCACATCGATCGACAGAGCCGCGGGCTTCTTGGGCAGGCCCGGCATCGTCATGATCGCACCGGTGACCGCCACGAGGAACCCCGCCCCTGCGGAGAGACGCACCTCGCGCACCGTGATCCGGAAGTCCTTCGGACGGCCGACCTTGGTGGCGTCGTCGGAGAAGGAGTACTGGGTCTTGGCCATGCAGATAAGCAGGTCGTCCTTGCCCAGCCCGTGGATGAGCTCGAGGTCCTTCTCGGCTTGGGGCGTGAAGTCCACGCCGTCGGCGCCGTAGATCTCCTTGGCGATGGCCGTCATCTTCTCCTTGGGGCTCATCTCGGGCTTGTAGATGAACTTGAAGTCGGAGGGCTTCTCGCATGCCTCGACGACCTTCTTCGCCAGCTCGACTCCGCCCTCGCCGCCCTTGCCCCAGACCTCGGAGAGCGCGAAGGAGGCGCCCAGCTCGGCGCACTTCTTCTCCACCAGGGCGAGCTCGGCCTCCGTGTCCAGCGGGAAGCGGTTGATGGCGACGACGACGGGAAGCCCGAACTTCTGGATGTTCTCGATGTGCTTCTGGAGGTTGGGGATACCCGCCTCAAGAGCCTTCAAGTCCTCGCTGCCCAGCTCAGTCTTCTTTCTGCCGCCGTGCATCTTAAGGGCGCGAACCGTCGCGACGACGACAACTGCATCCGGCTTGAGGCCGGCCATGCGGCACTTGATGTCCAGGAACTTCTCGGCCCCCAGGTCCCCGCCGAATCCGGCCTCCGTGACCAGGTAGTCGGCCAGCTTCAAGCCCAGGCGCGTCGCCTGGACGCTGTTGCACCCATGGGCGATGTTGGCGAAGGGACCGCCATGGATGAAGGCGGGCGAGCCCTCGAGCGTCTGGACCAGGTTCGGCTTGATGGCGTCCTTCAGAAGGGCCGCCATGGACCCGGCGGCGCCGATGTCCCCCGCCGTGACGGGCTTGCCGTCGTAGGTGTAGGCCAACACCATCCTGGAGAGCCGGGCCTTCAGGTCCATCAGGTCCATGGAGAGGCAGAGGATCGCCATGACCTCGGAGGCCACCGTGATGTCGAACCCGCTCTCGCGCGGCACCCCCTCGGTACGGCCGCCCAGGCCGATGATCACCTTGCGCAGGGCGCGCTCGTTCAAGTCCACCACGCGGCGGAAGACGACGCGGCGGGGATCGATGTTCAGCTCGTTGCCCTGCTGGAGGTGGTTGTCCAGCATCGCGGCGCAGAGGTTGTGGGCCGTGGTGATGGCGTGCAGGTCCCCGGTGAAGTGGAGGTTGATGTCCTCCATCGGAACCACCTGGGCGTAGCCGCCGCCCGCCGCGCCGCCCTTGACCCCGAAGCTGGGCCCCAGGGAGGGCTCGCGCAGAGCGACGCAGACCTTTTTGCCGATCTTGGACAATCCATCGGTCAGGCCCACGCTCGTCGTGGTCTTCCCCTCGCCCGCCGGCGTCGGGGTTATCGCCGTCACGAGGACCAACTTACCGTCCGGCTTGTCCTTGAGCCCTTTGAGCACCTGGGGCTGCACCTTGGCCTTGTACTTGCCGTAGAGCTCAAGATCGTCCCCGGAGATCCCCAGCTTCTTCGCAACCTCCGTTATGGGGCTCATCTTCGCCGCCTGGGCAATTTCGATATCGCTCGGTACCGTCATCACTCAACACTCCATTCCCTTTGGATTTTTGTTGATATTAAATTTTTGTTGATGTCGAGGCACAAAAAATAATTGGGTGAGATCGGGTGAATCCATTGCAAGGTTATATTTTCAATTCGAGCATGTTTTCACTCTTAGCCTATATCTTAACCGATAGCGGCCGTTTATACCAGTCCCCCGATAAAAAAGACCACGACAAAGTCAGGGCATGTACCCCGGTTGTCCCCTCAACATTCCGATTCAGCGTTTGGAGAGGCAGCGATGGGCCGCCAGCGCCTCGATCAGGGAGTTGTCGTCCTGGTCGTCCATGTCGTCCAAAAACGCCTCCATCTCATCGTACTCCTCCCCTCCGCCCAGAGAGCGCAGGATCTCCAGTATCTCTTCGGCCTCCTCACCAAAGCGTCCGGAGAGCAGGCCGAAGAGGATCACCCCCCTGGAAAACCAGTTGAGCAGGTCCAGCGAGAAGGACCAGACATCGGCGAAGAGAAGGCTGAAATGAAAATCCTCTTCCTCCTCCTCCGAGTCGTCGACCGGATCGGGGAAATAGCCCAACATGTAGAAGGGAACGTTCGGGGCCATGGACAGGGCCTCCCAGAACATCGCGGCCGCCTGGTGAAGGGAACCCTTCCCGGTCAACATGAAGCACGCGGCCAACCTCGCGTAGGCCCAGCCCAGCTGGCGGTCGCCGTCCTGCATCGTCTCGCGGAGGACGAGGGACCAATCGCCCTTTTCGATCAGGATCCTGTAATAAAGGCTTCTTACGGAGCCCTGGTCGTCCAGGTTGTGGCGCATGAGCTCCTGGACTATCTCGAAGGAACGCTCGTCATCCTCCAGGGAAAAGAGGGTGAAGGCCGCCCTCTGCAGGAGCGCGAGGTAAACCGTCCCCAGCTCGTCCTCGGCAAAATCCTCCTCGGGGATCCCCTCCTCCCTCAGCACGCTGCGGGCGTTCTCGATGGCGTGGACGAGTATCGACAGGCGCACGTCGTCCTCCTCGGTAAGATCGGCCTGGAGCAGGAGGACCTCGGGGTTCTCGGGGTCCAGCTCCAAGGCCCGCTCCACCAGCTCCTCCAACTCCGCGGCATCCCCGGATTCATAGGCCCGTTCCAAAAGGCCCTCGATATCCTCGTTTTCGTTCCCCATGTCCCATACCCCTCCAGTTGACAGACATCCAATATCTCATCGATATTTCCATCGGTATTTTTGTGCCGGGGAGGGTTTCTATTTTCCGCCCGTGTCCCAGCCTCCGCCCCCACCGCCATCCGATGGAGCGCGGCCTTTATCTCCGTCTCCGACATCCCACTGCGACCCCGGATTTTCTCCGGGATTGGAGGGCGACGTGGTCGGAGAAGATCCGGACGAATGTCCCCCGCGCCCTCCGTCGTTTCCGCAACGGTAGGTGTCCCAGGAGTTCAATGGAACGGGCCCGTGCCACAGGATCCCCCAGGATCGGGCCAGATTGGCCAGATCGCAGACATTCCCGCACGTCCAGAAGAACTCCTTTTCCCTCAGTTGCTCCAGAATCCAGGGACACCGCAGCCGCAGGGCCTCCCAGGTGTACTGCCCGCCCGCCGGGGACACCTTCTTCCACCTGTCCGCCAACCAGACCCAGACCCCCGGCCTCCCCGAACGCCAGGCCAGGACCGTACAGGCCAAAGGGTCCTCCAGGATGCCCATGTTGTCGCATCCAAGGGCTCGAACTTTACGAAACTCATCGCACCGGAGGAAGTCGCTGCACATCCAGGAGGCCGTCACCCGGGTCAGCTCGGGCACCCTCATGGGGACAATGGAGCCCACGAGGACATCGGTCGGGACGATGCAGCCGTCGACGCCCGTCCGGCCGTACACCCAGCGGTTGGGGGCCACCTGAGCCACCGCGAAGCCGTCAAACGTGGCGTACCACCCCGCGGGCATCCCCTGAGGACGCCAGACCTCGAAGTTCAGTGCATAAGGTCTTTGATATGCCGCCATCACGGTGTTCGCCAGAACGCTCCGCGTCGGCAGCGTAAAGAACTTTCCCCCCATGTTCCCCATGGGGACGAGGACGGACTGGGCGTCGGCCTGCCCCCCCGACAGGTGAAGCAACAACAGGATCACGGCGACAAGAGAGCCCTTTCCCGAGGTCCGAAACATCCTAAAGATCACTCCTCCAACTCACGATTCCCAAACAGGCCCCAAAGCCCCTGTGCATAGGGCCCAGTTCATTGAATTATATCAGGAATGCGGACTGTTTCCCTTCTTGGTCACAACTTGCGTTGCTTGCCGGTCGTCTGCCTGCGTCTTGAAGCGGCCGATGAGTTCGCCCAGTTTTTCCGCCGTCTCCGCTACCGTCCGAGACGCCCGCTCGATGCTCTTTGCCACATCGACCGTATCCGATGCGGCCTGACCCAATTCTTTCTGGACCCCATTACAATTTTTTAACCCCATTACGCACCTTAAAAGCATACTACTGGTACATTATAAGTGTATCCTACAAAACACAAGACATTTTATTTCATAAAATCATTAAAATCAGCGTTTCCCAAAATGCCGGCCGATGCGCTATACTTAATAGACAGTTTTATCCAGGACAAATTTATGGACGGAGGGATCCTATGACCGGTATAAGCGACGTTTTGAGCCGCGTTTGGGATGCGGCAGCCCGCGTTACAGACACGTCCCTCGGCCTTCCGGAAAAGACCGCAGGACGCTCCGCGGGCGTGAACGGCACGGAGGAGGAGCGCGAGGCGGCGCTGGAAAAGGTCCAGGAGGCCAGGGAATCCATCTCCAGGACGACGTTCCGCATGTGGGACCGTCATACCGAGATGGTGAAGAAGTCTCAGGCCTTACGCAAGGCAAAAATCCGAAAGGACGCCATCGCCCGCCGCAACCGACAGAACCGGGAGCAGCACACGGAGTTGCTGGCCAGGATGGCGCTCGAGAACGCCCGCCGCTCGAAGTGGCTCAACGCCGCCTCGCTGCAGCGGAGAAAAGCGGCTTCACCCCTTTAGCTTCCTCAGGCCGGGTCAAAGCCTCTCGGAATCGATAGCCGCAATTTTCGCAGCGGGGGATGCCCGAAAGGGCATCCCCCGCTGCGCTCCTCAGCCCTCTCCGCCCTCCGCCCTCTCGAAGCGGTCCGGGAAAAAGGACCGCACTTCTTCCAGGAAGCGGTTAACACGTTCCGGAGTATGAATGAAGTTGGGATCGGACAGATCCAGAACCAGGAAGTTGGGGATGTCCATCTCCATCTTGACGAAGTCGATAAAGGGAGCATAGGCGTTGTAGAGCATCCGCCAGTACTCCTCGCCCGCCGCTATTTCGTCGTCGCGGCCGCGCTCGTGGATTCGGCGCAGGACCTCCTCGAAGGGACAGTGCACCAGGATCAGGAGGCGCGGCGCCTTCGTGTAGCGAAGGAGGGAATCGTAGAGGGTCAGGTAGCAGCCGAACTGACTGTCCCTGAAATATCCCTGTTTATAGTACAGCGTCGCGTAGACCTTGTCCCCAAAGATGCTGCGGTCCAAAATATACTGCTCCTCCTCCGAGGCGCAGAGGTACTGGGCGAAGCGCGTGACCAGAAAGTTGAGCTGCATGGGAAAAGCCCACTTGCGGTCGTGATGGAAGCGGCTCAACAGGTCGTGCTGATCCCGAAACTCCTCCGGCATCACCTTGAATCCGAGCCGCTCCGAGAGCAGGTTCACGATCGTCGACTTTCCGCTCGCGGTCATTCCTTCGACTATAATCTGAATTTGACCCAATCCAGCTCATCCTCTCCTTAGTGTTTTACGAGCCTGAGTTTTACGAGATTATAAGGTGGAAATTTATCCCTTGTCCGGCGCGCCGGCCAGGACCGTGCAGTCCCCTCCGGCCTTCTTGGCCGCGACCATCGCGTCGTAAGCCGCCCCGACAAAGGAGGAGACGTCCATCTCCCTGGAGAATTTCGCCACGCCAACGCTCAGGGAGATGGAATTTTCCCTGTCGAAGAGGCCGTTCCGGGCCGTATCCCGAATCATGTCCGCCAACTGGCAGGCGGCGGACTCCGATTGAGGTGTCAGAATCGTGAACTCGTCCCCCCCCCATCGTCCCAGGAAGTCCGTGGGACGAAGGACGTTCTTAAGGGTCGCCATCAGGGTCTTCAAGGCCCGGTCGCTGGCCAGGTAGCCCCGAACCTCGTTAAAGCGTCGGAAGTCGTCGATGTCCAGGAAGAGAAGACAGAGCGACCCTCGGTAACGGGCTGCCCGCTCGAGCTCCTTCACCAACACCTGCTCCATTCCCCCCCGGTTCAGCAGCCCCGTCGTGCGGTCCGTCACCGCGACCCGCCTCAACTGCTCCTGGGTGCGATGGAGCAGGGTGGTATCTACACAGGTCAAAAGCAGGGCGTCCGTTCCCTTCCAGGTCACGGGACGGGCGCGAAGCTCCAGCCAGAGCAACTCTCCCTTGCCTGTCCCAGCCCGAAGTTCGAGGGTTCCCTCGCCGGCGCGCAGCAACTCCCGAAGGCGGCCGGGAAAGTCGTCGTTCAGGGGATCGTCCGCCAGGGGCAGCTCGTTCAGCGGTTTACCGACGAAAAGAGCCGGGTCCAGCCCCAAAGCCTCATAAAAGCGCCCGTTCGCCGCCAGGCAGGCTCCCGCCCTGTCGACGAGCACCAACATGTCGGAGACGGCGTTCAACAACTCCAGCCCCGAAGCTGGGGCCTCGCCGGCCCCGGACGAGGACGATGGGGAGTCCCCCTCAGAGGCAACCGCCAGTGGAGCCATGCGCAAAACCGCTCCCACGGCCTTTTCCGGTCCGAAAAGCAGGGGGGAGGCCGAAACTTCCCAGAGGCGTTTCCCCTCCGCATGGACCTCGACCAGCTCCATCCCCCCCGAACCTCCGAGCAGAGCGGACGAGAGAAGATCGTGAAGAGAACGATCAATAGAATTGGACTCCGGCGGATAAGGGGAGCCCACCGTGCAGTCGTGTCCGAGGAACCGCTTTGCCGCCGCACGATAACCGCGCGAGGCATAGAGAAGCCTCCCCTCCCCGTCCAGGACGCAGCACAAAAGCCCCGGGCAGCCGTCCAGCACCCTCTCCCAGACCTCCGTTTCTCCGGAGGGGGGCCGAACGACCTTTTCCGTCACATCGACGCCGATCATCTGGATGGCATTCTCCTCCCGGAAGACCGAGGGCATGAGCTCCACCTCGACCCATACACGGGAATCGTCGGGCAGGGAAAGGGGCACTCGGGAACGAACCCTCCTCCGAGACGCCTCCAGGAGCAGCTCCTTCAAAACTTTCGTGCCACCGGGGGGGCACAGGGACCAGAGCGACGCCATCCCCGCCCCTCCCGGGTCGACGCCCCAGAACCTCTCCACGCAGCGGTTGCAGGCCAGGATACTTCCGTCGAGTCCTACGATGAGAAGCAGGAAGATCCCACTCTCGATCAGGCCCTGATAATTGCGCTCGATCTCGCGTAGGGCCTCCTCCTCGCGCTTGAAACGCATTCCCCTGCGTTCCAGCTCGACCATACGCCGATAAAGGGCCCCTCTCTCGTTTTCCATGGACAGACGACGAACTGTCGGATCCGACCATTCCGTCGGCATGGGCAACATTCCTTTCCCCCCAAAATGCCGTCCGCCGCAGCGGCGTCCTGGCGGCCTTCACTTCTTATATATCCATCCCTCATACATATCCGCAATACGCTTGTGCATTGCCCGATATCGGCAGTATCCCGCCGCAAAAGACATGACGAAAGGCCTTAGAGCCTCTTGGGAAACCAGCCCCCCGTACAGCGTTTTACGTCGGATACCGTGACGAAGCCATCGTGCGCAAAAAGGGCCTGGACCGCCTGGACGTCGTGCCGCCTGCAGAATATCTCGACGATAAGCCGGGGCCCGCTGCGCCCCATCCCCCGAATAACCGTGGCGCCCAGCCCCCGGCCCCTCACGGCCTCTATCGCCGCCTGGGCGGACGGCCCGTCCTCGAGGATGACCTCGACCAGGGTGAAGGTGTTCATCAGTTTTTCCTCGAGCCAGGAACCCACGTAGTTGCCCGTGGCAAACCCGCCGCAGTAGAAGAGCAGCTCCCAAACGGAGAGCGCCTTCCCCCCTCCCAGGATGAAACCCAGGACCATCATGTAGATCATGACCTCCACGAACCCAATGCAGGCGGCGACGAAGCGCTGCCCCTTAACCAAGAAGAGGATGCGAATCGTGTTGCAGCTGACATCCAGAATGCGGGCGCCAAAAATCAACAAAAGCCCCAAGATTCCCACCGCGGCCCCTCCCTTCCTCCCGCAGCGATCGAGCGGCTACACATGTCCCCTCCGGTGCAGGGCCCATCTTAACATAAAACCGCCCCGCACGATAACTCCCTTGAGGCCGGACCGGAACCGGGGGGAGGTCAGTGCTCCCTGTCCATCTTGTCGAGCCGGCGTTTCAGCCGCCCGTATCGCTCGGGGTCCAACGGCCTGCCGCCGTACCAGATTTCTTCGAACTCCAGAACGAAGAGCCACGCCGTTCCCCGGAGCGGCTCATCCAGACAGGAGACGAATTCCTCCAGCCCCTCGGACCTGCGGCGCGGGAACCCGCGCCTCTTCATCATGCTCTCGAAGCGCTCCAGCAACGCCCGGCACGGGTCCCGGCGACGTCTTTTCCGGACAAGGGCCAGGAAGGATACGACAGCCAACAGGACCACAAATCCCAATCCAAGCTGCCCCCACCATAAAAGGCCCTCCGAGGAGATCCGAAGGGAGGCGTGCGGATTGCTTAGGAGCTCCCTCAGGACCGAGGCCCACTCGCTCTGAGTCCTGGCGTTGTAGCTCACGAACATCCTGCTCCATTGGTAGTCGAGGAAGTCCCAGAACTCCCACCATCCTCCCGTGCCCTCCGATGTTCCCCCGTCATCCGCATCCCCCGCGGGGGTGGGGTCGATCCGAACCCAGCATCCCGCACCCCGATCCCAGGCCTCGACCCAGACGTGGGCCTGACGCTCCCGGACGGAGTAGTACCCGCCGGCCCGGTTGTAGTCCCCTCCCCGATAGCCTCCGACCAGCCGGGCCGGCACGTTGGCCATGCGCAGCATCACGGCGGCCGCCGAGGCAAAATACTCGCAGTTTCCCCGCCTGACGTCGAGGACGAACCGCTCCAGCGCATCCCGCCCTCGCTCCAGGTTCTCGAGGGACCAAAGATAACCTCCGCGCGCGAAATGGGCCTCGATCGCATTCATCCGTCCCCTGTCGTCGGAGATAGCCGCCGTCAGTCTTTCCGTCAGGCTCCGCATGGCCGGGGAATAGCCGAAAGGAAGCTCCAGAAAGACCTCCTCGGCCGAGGCGGAAAGAGTCCCAGGAATCGGGGAGGGGGTGGAGACGGCCTCGTAGCGGACGGCAGCGCCCGCCGTCCGCCGCCAGAACGTCCCATTTCCCAGGCTCACAGCCTCGCCGAGGCCGAGGGAGAGAGGACGGTCCAGCGCGAAGAGCCAGCGGTGTCCCCCCGGCTCCATGAGGATCGTCTGACGCACCTGCGGAACGTCCCCGCCCGGGCGTCCCCATCCCCCCTCGCGCTCCCTCAGGTCGACGTCCCAGCCCGTACCCGAGAAATGCGAGAGCACGGCACCCCGCCAATAAAGGGACCTCGGGGCGATCTCCTCCGTCTCCGCACGGAAGGAAAGGCGGTCGCTCTGCTGGATCGTCCCCACCTCCCCCAGGCGAAGCCTCTCGGAGAACCCCGTCAGGGGCGCACGGTCCGTACCACCCCGAGGGCTATACATGGGACGCCCCGACCGGGGGATCACGAAGAAGATCAGCAGGCACAGGGGAAGCATAAGGACAAACATCCCGAGGGCTCGGGAGACGAGCCGCTTTGCGTCGGAAAAGGACAGCCGGGCCCCGGGCTCTCGCCTCATCCAGGCGGACAGCATCAAGATCAGGGAGGTACAGTACCCCATTCCAAGGCAGACGGGGAAAAAGAGCTTCTCCACGGACAGGAGGGCGTAGACCACTACCACACCCAGGGACAGAAGCGCGATCTGGACGTACTCCCGGGAGGTCTTGCGCTCGAACAGGCGGAGGACGAAGAGAAGCAGGATGGCCTCGAGGAAGGGCTCCGCGAGATACCGCCGGCTCATCCGGGAAAAGACGGCGGCGAGCAGAAGCACAACGACGCCAAACGACAGGAGCCCCGGCAGGCGCGGCAGCCCCGAGGCCTCCGCCAGCGGCCAGATCAGAAGCACGGCCCCAAAGATCAGGGCCGTCCCCCAGCCGATACCGTCCTGCACGATCAAGAAGCACAGAAAACCGCACGCCCCCACCAGCAGCTTCAGTGCCGTTTCAACCGCCAGGGTGCGCTCCGCCGTTCGGGACAGGGAGGTCATAGACGATCCTCCCCGCCCCGGTCGGGGACGTAGATAGCCAGGCGCCCGAGGAGCTCGAGCCGGGCGGCCCGCCCCGGAGCGGGAGGGGTCATAACCCCCCGGTCCTTCAGCCCTATGGGGACGCCCTCCCTCCCCGCCTCGAGGACCCTCCCCGCCGCAATGGAGAGCCCGCGTTCCACGCCGTTCCTCACGAGAGCGTCCAGGTCTATCGTGCGCCCCGAACGGACGTGCGGGGTATCGAACAGGCGCGTGCTCAGCTTCCCGGTGCGGGCGGAGATCTTCCAGTGAATGCGATTTATGGGATCACCGGCCTGATAGGGCCGAACGCCGGCAACCTCCTCCGCATCGAGCGGCGCCCCGAGGGGACGGTCCTCGTCCTCGTCGGGCCTGCCCTCATCGGCCCAAACGGACGAGGCCCGTTCGGGAAGCGGGGTGGGGAAGACCAGCGCTCCAGACTCCGGGGGCGTGTGCCCCCATCGGACAAAGAAGTCGAAGGGGTAGGCGGAGGCCACATCCAGGGCAAGGGCCGCCCGTCCCCGGCGGGGCAGGGTCATCCATACGCTGCGGGACGCGGTCTCTCCCCGAGGAACGATCCCGAAAAAAGCGCGGGCGGGCTCCTGAAGTCCGTCCCATTCCCCCACGGAGCACGCGGAGACCTCGATCATGTGGAGCGAGGCGAAACGACGCCGGTTCCGCACCTTGACGACAAGCCTGAAGGCCCGCCCTGCATAGATCTCGTCGGGCAGCTCCGCCCATGCCTCGGCCCCCATGACGTTGCGCCATCCCGCGACGCCCGAGGCCAGCAGGTAGCCCAACAACAGGGACGTCACGAGACAAAGCAGGTTGTTCCCGCTGTTGACGGAGACCACCCCCAGAAGGACGGCCAGGACGACATAGACCACGCCCGCCGTCCGGAATCGGATCACATGGGTTCCTCTTCTCCGGGTTCCCGGTCCTCCGCGCGTCCGCATCAGGGGATGGGCACCGCATCCAGGATGGACTGGAGGATCTCGCCTCGGGACGAGGGGCCCCCGGCCGAAGGCTGGAGGCGGTGCGCCAGGATCTCGGGCGCCAGAAAACGGATATCCTCGGGGACAACGTAGTCCCGCCCCCGCATCCAGGCCAGGGAACGGGCCACCCGCAAGACCATCATGGCGCCACGCGGGGACACGCCGCACTCCAGCTGCGGATGATTCCGGGTCCTCTCCGCCAAGTCCAGAACATAGTCCAAAATTCGGTCGTCGACCCGGATATCCCGTTCGACCATGCTCTGCAGCGCGACGATCTCCTCCGCGGTGAACAGGGAGGGAAAGGAGAAGAGATCCTTCCGCTGGGATCCCAGCCTCAAAATTTGTCGCTCAGCCTCCCTGGAGGGATAGCCGACGGACGCCTTGACCATGAAGCGGTCCATCTGGGACTCCGGGAGCGGGAAGGTCCCGGCATGCTCGACGGGGTTCTGCGTCGCGATGACGAAGAAGGGTCGCGGCAGCGCGTAGCTCGTCCCGTCCACGGTGACCTGCTCCTCCCCCATGGCCTCCAGCAGTGCGCTCTGCGTCTTGGGGGTCGCCCGGTTGATCTCGTCCACCAGCAGCAGGTTGTTGAACACCGGGCCGGGGTGGAACTCGAACTGCCCCGTCTCCGCCTTGTAGATGCTCAGGCCCGTGACGTCCGTCGGCAAGAGGTCGTTGGTACACTGCACCCGTCCGAACCGCATCCCCAAAAGACGCGCCGCGGCCAGGGCCAGGGTCGTCTTGCCCAGACCCGGCAGGTCCTCCAGAAGAAGGTGTCCCCCCGCGAAGACACAGGCAAGAAGCCGTATGAGGACGGCCTCCTTGCCGTGCAGGATGAGGGAAAGCTGCCGGAGGGCCTCCGCCACCCTCGGGTTGGCGGCTCCAAAGGAATATCCCTGATCGCTCATCGAAAAACCTCCAGAAAAACGCTTTTCACCCCGGACCGAAAAGACTTCTTCCAGGCCCAAAAGGCCCCCAGCCGCGAAGGTCTCCAAGGCCTCTTCGGGACGGCGAGACGACCGGCAGGGCGGCATTCCAGCCGTCTCACGATTTTAACACTCCTTTCCCCCCTACACAGTGCGGCCGATGGACCGGGATTGGGACTCCGGCCCTTTCCTTCCCCCCCGAATTGCGCTAATATGACTCATTATCATCGAAAGTCCAGGGGAGGCATCGGCCTTTCCCCGAATTTTCCCCAATGGGAACAAGGATGGTACCTCGATGGAAAGGATGGTACCCCAATGGAAAGATCGAACGAGAGATACGGGCTCGGGGATTTCGTCATCGGCGACGGACGCCTGACGGTCCTGGCGGGGCCCTGTTCGCTGGAGAGCCCGGAGCTGGGCCTCGAGGTCGCGCGGACGATGAAGGACCTCTGCGAGGCCCGCGGCCTGCCCTACGTCTTCAAGGCGTCTTTCGACAAGGCGAACCGTACCTCCCTGCGCTCCTGGCGCGGTCCCGGCCTGGAAAAGGGCCTGGAACAGCTCGCGCGGATCAGGGAGGCGGCGGGCGTCCCCGTGGTCACGGACATCCACGAGAGCTGGCAGGCAGAGCCTGTCGGGCGCGTCGTGGACATCGTTCAGATCCCCGCATTCCTGTGCCGCCAGACCGACCTTCTCGTCGCCGCCGCCGCTACGGGGAAGATCGTCAACATCAAAAAAGCGCAGTTCCTGGCCCCGGAGGACATGGCCCACGCCGCCGCGAAGTGCCGGGAGGCAGGCAACGACCGCGTTCTGCTGTGCGAGCGCGGTACGACGATGGGCTACCACCGCCTGGTCGTGGACATGGCCGGGCTGGTTTCGATGCGGGCCCTGGGGTATCCCGTAGTGTTCGACGCCACGCACAGCGTCCAACGCCCCGGAGAGCTCGGCGGCTCGAGCGGCGGGGATCGCTCCCTGGCCCTGCCGCTCGCCCGGGCGGCGGCGGCCGTCGGGATCGACGCGCTGTTCGTCGAGACGCATCCCTCCCCCGAGGAGGCCCGAAGCGACGGCCCGAACATGATCCCCCTGAGCGAGATGGGCGTCTTTCTCGATCAGGTGCTCGCCATTCACAACGCCCGCCGCGCCGCGGCAGGAGGAGCACGATGAGCGCCGTCCTGCCGTGCGAGCGCCCCGGGGAGAGCTTCTCGGACGAGGACCTGCTGCGTTCCGGCAGAGAACTCATCCGCACCGAGGCCGCGGAGCTGGTGCGCGCTGCGGAGCGGATGGGGCCCGAGCTGGTCCGAGCGGCGCGCGCCCTCTACGGATGTTCGGGGCGCGTCGTCGTCGTCGGGCTGGGCAAATCCGGGCACGTGGGGCGCAAGATCTCGGCGACCCTGGCCTCCCTGGGCACCCCTTCCTTCTTTCTCCACGCCGCGGAGGGCTCCCATGGGGACCTGGGGATGGTCCGCAGCGAGGACGTGGGGCTCTTCGTCAGCAACAGCGGGACGACGAGCGAGGTGCTGGCCCTTCTGCCCCATTTCCGCAGGATCGGGGCGACGATGATCGCCGTGACCGGGGGTAGGGACTCCCCCCTGGCGCAGCACTCGGACATCGTCATCGACTCCGGGGTGGAGCGGGAGGGCGACCCCCTGCAGCTCGCCCCTATGAGCAGCACGACGCTGCAGCTCGTGATCGGGGACGCCCTGGCTGCAATGGTGACGCAGCTGCGCGGCCTGCGCCGCGAGGACTTCGCCCTGTTCCACCCCGGAGGGGCCCTGGGACGGCGCCTGCTGACGCGGGTCCGGGACGTCATGGGCGGCCCCGACCAGCTGCCCGTGGTGCGGCGCGGCGTCTCGGTCAAGGACGCACTTTTCGCCATCACCAGCAAGAACTACGGGGCCACCTGCGTCGTGGATGAACGGGGCGGACTGATCGGCATCTTCACCGACGGGGACCTGCGGCGTCTGATGGAGAGAAGGGGGACCGAGGCCTTCCGGGTTCCCATCGAGGATGCGATGACCCCCAACCCCAGGACCATCGCCCCGGACAGCCTGGCAGCCGAGGCCGTGCGCGTCATGGAGCGCATGGAGATCAGCGTGCTCGTGGCCGTGGAGGACGGCCGCCCCGCGGGGATGGTGCACATCCACGAGCTCCTGAAGGCCGGCGTGGCGTAGAGGTAACGGCAGTGGAAATTCAAAACATCTCTGCGGAACTTCTTTCCTGCAAAAAGGAAGGGCAGCATTTCGACCGCAAAAGTGCGCGCATCAGGCCCAAGGAAATCGCAAAAATTATCTCCGCGTTCGCCAATGCGGAGGGAGGCATTTTGGCAATCGGAATTGAGGATAACGGCGAAATTACAGGGTTCGATTACGAGGGCACAGGCAATATCGAGGAATTTCGCAGTGTTCCTTATCAATTTTGCCGCCCCTTGCCGAAGGTCGAGGCACTGGAACTCGAGACAGTCAATATCCGCGGAAAAAAGGACGTCGTTTTGGCCCTGCAGGTCGAGACAAGCTCCGATGCCCTTATTCGTACACTTGACGACAAGGTTTTTCTGCGAACTCAGGACCAATGCCTTGCCTTAACTCACGACCAGATCGACAAGCTGGAGTACGACAGAGGTCAGCGCTCTTTCGAGGACAGGGAAAATCTGGATTCCTCAATCGAAGATGTCGACCCCGTCGTAATGGCGCGCTATCGGCAGGCGTTGAAAACAAATGCCGATGACAGACAGATCCTTGAATCTCGAGGATTTCTGAAAGACGGCCATCTTACGAACGCCGGCATTCTTCTTTTTTCAAGGGACCCAAGCAGGCATCTCCCTCAGGCCCGTTTGCGATTTTTGCGTTACGACGGGGATCAGGCCAGGACGGGAGAGCGAATCAACATCATCAAGGAACAGACCTTTGACGGTCCGATTCCTGCGATCATCGGCCAGGCCAGCACCTTGATCAATGCGCAGCTGAGAGAATTCCAATTTCTGACACCGGAAGGTACCTTCAAAAGCATTCCCGAATATCCCGAGTTCGCCTGGCTGGAAGGTATGATCAATGCCCTGACCCATCGCGACTATTCCTTCGCCGGAGATCATATTCGTATCTCCATGTATGACGACCGGCTCGAGATATTCAGCCCCGGCAAACTTCCGAACGTCGTTACCCTCGAAAACAAGAAAACGACACGATATGCACGCAACCCCAGGATTGCCAGGGTTCTGACGGAATTGGGATGGGTCAAGGAACTCAACGAAGGGGTAAGACGCATCTATGAAGAGATGCAATCCTTTTTTCTGCACGACCCCATCTATACGGAGCCCGGCTGTGCGGTACTGCTTACTCTGGAGAACAGTATCGCGTCAAGGCAATTACGCGCTACAGACAGAATGGAGGCTCAGTTTCCTGCCCATCTCCTGAAAAGCCTCAACGATACGGAGTTCAACATCCTGCGCGTCGCCTATGCCGGAGGAAGAACCACATTGAAAGAGGCTCAGGCAAGATTGGGGGTAACTCGATATCGGTGTCGGAAGGCCCTGCAGTGTCTCGTGGATAAAGGGATTCTGGAGCAGCATGGTTCCGGCAAGCAAGATCCCCAGAAATTTTACACGTTGAGGTCTTTATGAACGAGGCCCGTCGCCTTCCGCAGGGTTGAAGCTTACCCGGCGAACAGAGGTCGAACGGCATCCCAGGACTTTTTACTCTCGAGTCTTCAGGCAGCGGGGAAACTGGAAGCTCGAACAGTATCGGACAGTCCTTGGACGAAAGGACAGGGGTTTTTTAACTTCAACCATTCGACCAGCGCGATTGGGAATTCGAACAGTATCGAACAGTATCGAACAGTCCCTGAACGACAGCACAGGGACTGTTCAGCCAACGCTTCTATCGACCAGCGTTTCTTTCAACCCAGAGTTTCTTTCAAACGAGAGGTGTTCGTGATGGACAAAAAAATCCTGGGCGTCATCCCCGCCCGTTACGCCTCCACCCGCCTGCCCGGCAAGGTTCTGGCGGATATCTGCGGCAAACCCATGATCCAGCACGTCTACGAGCGGGCCCTGCGGGCGCTCTGCCTGACGGAGCTCGTCGTGGCGACGGACGACCGGCGCGTGTTCGAGGCCGTCCGTGCCTTTGCTGGCGATGGGGCCGCGGTGATGACGTCGCCGGATCACCCCAACGGGTCGAGCCGCGCCGCGGAGGTTTTGAAGAGTCGGGACGCCGACGCCGTGATCAACATCCAGGGCGACGAGCCCCTGCTGGACCCGGCCATGATCGACGAGGTGGCCGAGGCCCTTTTCTCGGGCCCCGACGTCGTCTGCTCCACGCTCTGCCGCCCCCTGCGAGACGAGGCGGATCGCGAAAACCCCAATGCGGTCAAGGTGGTGCTGGGGCAGAACGGCGACGCGCTCTACTTCAGCCGTTCCCCCATCCCCTACCTGCGCAGCACGCCCCGCGTCCCCGTCTATGAGCACATCGGCATCTACGGTTACCGGTCCGGCTTCCTCAAACGCTACGCGGAGCTCCCCATGACGCCCCTTGCGGAGGCGGAGTCCCTGGAACAGCTCAAGGTGCTGGAGCATGGATATAGAATCCGCGTCGCCGTGACGCGCTGCGGCGGCTCGGGGCCGAGCGTCGACACCGCGGAGGACCTGGAGGCGGTGCGGCGGATGCTGGAAAGGACAAAAAATCCGTGACGGCGGCGATCCGGAATACAGTCGCAATGGAGGCCTCCGAGGATATCGACATGGATATCTCCGGGGAGACCATTCATGTCGCTCTGCCCGACCACGATGCGACGGGAGAGTATTCCCGGCATGCGGGCGTCGTCATGCAATCCATCTTCGATAACACACTAAGGCCCGTCTGCATCCATATCCTCCATGACGAGCCCCTGACGGACAGGAACAGGAACAATTTCAAGGCCGTGGCCGAATCTCACGGGCAGCAGGTCGTCTTTGACGACGTCAGCTCCCTGCTTGCCCGGATGGGGCAGAGCGCCTCCCGGTTGACGACGCTCTCCCGCTACTCCATCGGGGCCCTTTTTCCGATCCTTGTCCCCTGTACGCTGACGGCGGACAGGGCGATTTACCTCGACAGCGATATCGTCGTCAACCTGGATATCGGAGAGGTCTGGGACATCGACATGAAGGGCAGTGCCCTCGCCGGGGTGCGGGACGACTTCCTTTCCTCGAAACGGCGCCGTTTTCTCTCTCCCGAGGCTCTGTCGGCACGCCTCAACGGATGCGACCTTTCCGGCTACGTCAACTCCGGCATGCTGGTGTTCGACTTGCGCAAGCTCCGGGACGAGGGCAGGGAAAATCTCCTCGAGGATTGTTCCCTGTGGTTCGAGCGTCACCGGCACACTGCAAGGTACCTGGATCAGGATTTCCTCAACGCCCATTTCAAGGGCGACATCACGTTCGTCGACGAGCGCTTCAACCGACACGGCTCAGCCGGGGACACCGAAAACGCCGTCATCCACTATACCGGCCCGGTGAAGCCCTGGAACGGGATGTTGGGCCGTTCAAAGGAGCTGCCGTACTGGCTGTATTTTTCCAGGACCCCCTGGGCGCAGCCCCTGGAGGAGGTCCTTGTCCGAAACATGATGGAGGCGGCCATGGGTTCCCCCAACATGCATCCCCACGTCTCGCGCTGCTATAAAAAGATACTTTCCCGCCTGCGCCGGGATCTCCTCCGCTGGGTTTCCCGGGCCGGGACCTGGATGGCGATTCTGTGCGCGGAGTCGCTTTGCAGATTGAAAGGGCTCTTCGAATCAAAATGACTATGAATGAAAACCGCAGGGGGCCCGAAGGTATCCGGGAGGCCCCGTTGGAACGACGTGCTCATGAAGCTCGGGAACTCATGGACGGGGACTCGGAACGGACGGCCGAAAATGACGTCGTCCACGTGGTCCTTGGGGTTTACGATCCATCGGGGACCTACTCCCGGCATGCCGGGGTGGTCATGGCCTCCATCTTCGAGAAGACGCGAAGCTCCGTATGCGTGCATATCCTGCACGACCGGACCCTGACCGACGAAAACCGGGACAAGCTGCAGCGGGTCGCCGATGCCTATGCGCAGGAGATTCGATTCGAGGACGTCTCCCAAGCCATCCTGGGAGTCGGCGACACGGCGCTGGCCCATGGCGAGAAGATCCTTTCCCGAGGCGCACTTTTCCGCATCCTCATCCCCTCCCTGCTCTCGGTGGAAAGGGTCATCTACCTGGACTGCGACGTCCTCGTCAATCTGGACGTCAGAGAGCTCTGGGACATCCCTCTCGAGGGGCGCCTTCTGGCCGGGGCGCTGGACTATCCCCCCCGGAAGGCCAAACGAGTCTTCTCGGCCGAGGCGCTTCGCCTGCGGCTGATAGGCTCCCGCATCTCGGAATACGTCAATTCCGGCGTTCTGCTGATGGATCTGCGGCAGATCAATCGGGAGCTCGATCTGGCGGCAAGCGCCGCCTGGTGGTATCCGCGCTACGGACATCAGATCAGCCATGCCGACCAGGACTTTATCAACTCCTTGTTCCGCGGCAGGATCAAGATCCTGGAGGACCGATTCAACAAGCGGGACCTGGAGGGAGACGTGGAGGACGCCATCGTCCACGCCATCCGCCACCCCAAGCCCTGGGAGGGGTTCCGCGGGACGCCTCTGGAGAGCCTGTACTGGAGCACCTATCTGAAGACCCCCTGGGGGAAGGATCAATCGAGGGAAGCCCTGATCGATCTCCTGATCGAAGTTGCCGCCCGCTCCCCGCTCACACACGGACATACGGGACAGTGTTACGGGAGGATATTCACGCGTCTTTGGCGCGACATCCTCTGCAACGACAAGTTCTCCATCCTCTGGGTGCTCCTGAAGGAAGGGCTCCATTGCGTATCCGCATCCCTTCGCCTCGACCGACAACGACATTCCAATACGGGGGCCCCGGAAGATCCCCGCTCCGTGCGTTAAGGAGGATGAGCTCGACGTGACAGCGGACAAATTTTTTCTCGTTACCGGGGGCGCCGGTTTCATCGGCAGCAACCTCACGCATTACCTCCTGGAGCGGCGTGCCGGCGTCGTCGTGCTGGACAGCCTGACCTACGCCGGACACAAGGCATCTCTTGCAAGGGCGTTTGAAGATCCCCGTTTTACCTTTGTCGAAGGGGATATCGCCGATGCGGAGTTGCTTCGCAGCCTTTTCGAGCGATACCGTTTCGCCGGAGTCCTCAACCTGGCGGCGGAATCCCATGTGGATCGCTCCATCGACGCTCCCTCCGCCTTCATCAGGACCAACATCGAGGGGACTTTCCGCCTGCTGGAGGCGGCGCGTTCCTGGCTGGACGGCCTGGACGGGCGGAGCGAAGAAAAGGCTGCGTTCCGTTTTCTGCATGTCTCGACGGACGAGGTGTTCGGCTCCCTGGGGGATACGGGCCGTTTTTCCGAATCGGACCCCTACGCCCCCAACTCTCCCTACGCCGCTTCCAAGGCAAGCGCGGACCACCTGGTCCGCGCCTGGCACCGCAGTTACGGACTGCCGACACTGACCACAAATTGTTCCAATAACTATGGGCCCTATCAATTTCCGGAAAAGCTGATCCCGCACATGATCCTCTCCATCCTTCGGGGCGGAGAGCTCCCGATCTACGGGGACGGCAGGAACGTCCGCGACTGGCTCTACGTCGCCGATCACTGCAGCGCCCTGGCGGCTGTCCTGGAGCACGGACGTCCCGGAGAGAGCTACAACGTGGGAGGAAACTGCGAGCGCTCCAACCTCGAGGTGGTGAACCTCCTCTGCGATATCCTGGACGAGCGGCGCCCCGGGAAGGATGGACGCTCCCACAGGGAGCGCATCCGTTTCGTCCCGGACCGTCCGGGTCACGACCGCCGCTACGCCATCGACAGCTCGAAAATCCGAAGGGAGTTGAACTGGAGACCGGAATACGTATTCGAATCCGGGATCCGCGCAACCGTATCCTGGTATTTGGAAAACGAGGCCTGGCTGCAATCCGTCACGAAGGATTATCAGCTGAAGCGCCTGGGCATGAGGGGGCCGTCATGATAAGAAAGGGAATCATCCTGGCCGGAGGAAGAGGAACGCGGCTGTACCCTCTGACCCTGGCCGTCAGTAAACAGCTGTTGCCGATTTACGACAAGCCCATGATCTATTACCCCCTGACGACCCTGATGCTGGCGGGGATACGTGACATTCTGCTGATCTCCTCCCCCGAGGACATCGATCAGTATCGGAGGCTTCTGGGAGACGGTTCGCAGCTGGGAATCAGCCTGAAATACCGCATCCAGCCGCTACCTGAAGGGCTGCCCCAGGCGTTTCTGCTGGGGGAGGAGTTTCTCGCCGGCGAGGGCGCGGCCTTGATCTTGGGGGACAATGTCTTTTATGGCTCCTCTCTGAGCGAGATGGTTAGAAACGCCGCCGCGCTCGAGTGCGGCGGCACCGTGTTCGCCTATCGGGTCAAGGACCCGGAGCGCTATGGCGTCGTCGAGTTCGATGAGAAGGGGAAGATCCTGAGCCTGGAGGAGAAGCCCTCCCGGCCTCGGTCGCATTACGCCGTCGTGGGGCTTTATTTTTTCGATGAAACGGTTGTCGGAAAGACGCGGCGGCTCTCCCCCTCCGCTCGTGGAGAACTCGAGATCATGGACCTGATCCGGCTTTACCATGATGAGGGGAGCTTGCGGCTGGAGCCGATGGGACGCGGTTTCGCCTGGCTGGACACGGGAACGCACGAGGCCCTCTCCGAGGCGGGGACCTTCATCGAGGTCGTCCAGAAGCGCCAGGGTCTGATGATCGCCTGTCCGGAGGAGATCGCCCTGCGCAGCGGCTGGATCGCGAAGGACAAGCTCCTTTCCACGATCGAACGTCTCCGGGGTACGGATTACGCCCGGTATCTGGAAGGTCTCCTGTGATGGAGGGAATCGAAAGGGCCCGCGTCTCTCGAACCTCCGGGCCCTGCTTACCCGATGCGTTTTTCGTTGCAGTCGTGTCGTAGTCATGTTGTAGTCGTATGGGAGGACTGAAATTCGCTGTGCTGCAGGACATAAAAACACGGGCCGCAAAGCCCTCCGTGTTGGGAAGGGTCTCGTTCATCGAGGCGCTTCGCGACGTCCCCTTCGAGATCAGACGCGTGTACTATTCCTATGGCGTGGGGCCCGGCGGCGTGCGGGGAGGACATGCGCACAAGGCCCTGAGGCAATTTCTGGTCTGCGTGAACGGGGCCATCGAGGTTTTTCTGGACGACGGCCTGGGCAGGACGGAGACCTTTGTTCTGAACACCCCCGAAAAAGGTCTGTTCCTCGGGCCCGACCTGTGGCACACCATGCGTTGGATCGAGAGGGACAGCGTCCTGTTGGTGCTGGCTTCCGATCATTACGATGAATCCGATTACATTCGTGACTACGACACGTTTGTCTCACGAATGCAATCATTCGATGGGAGGCGATTGCAGTGAAGGTCCCCGCAAATACCCTGAGCCCCCAGTTCGAGCTTTTTCGCGAAGAGTACCTCGAGGCGGCCGGCCGGGTGCTTCGCTCCGGTTGGTACGTCCTGGGGAAAGAAGTGGAAGCCTTTGAGGAGGAATTCGCCCGCTTCACGGGAAGCCGGCACTGCGTGGGCCTGGCTTCGGGATTGGACGCGCTCGTCCTCTCGGTGCGCGCCCTCGACATCGGTCCGGGGGACGAGGTCATCGTCCCGTCGAATACCTATATCGCCTCCGTCCTGGGCATCACGGAGCGCGGCGCCACCCCTGTTTTCGTGGAGCCCGACGAATTTTACAATCTCGATCCCCTGCGAATCGAGCCAGCTATCACGAAACGCACCCGGGCCATCATGCCGGTCCACTTGTACGGCCAGCCCTGTGACATGCCCTCCATCCATACCGTGGCTGAAAAATATAAGCTCTTCGTCATCGAGGACTGCGCTCAGAGTCACGGAGCCTCGGTGTCGGGAAGGATGACGGGGTCCTGGGGGACCATCGGCTGCTTCAGCTTTTTCCCTACCAAGAATCTGGGGGCCTTCGGAGACGCCGGAGCCGTGGTCACGGATTCCGATGAGATTGCCCAGCGCATCCGCCTCCTGAGAAACTACGGCAGCGTCCAGAAGTACGTCCACGAAATCGAGGGGGTCAATTCCCGCCTGGACGAACTCCAGGCCGCGCTGCTCCGCGTGAAGCTCAGGCACCTGCCTCAGCTTCGGCGGGGACGTCAATGGGTCGCCGATCGTTACAGGAGTGCCATCACCAATCCCTCGATCGGGCTCCCCAAGGTCAGAGACAACGTCGAGCCCGTGTGGCATCAGTTCGTCGTCGCATCCGATAAGCGGGACGCTCTGCAGCGCCACCTGAAGAACGCGGGGATCGGCACTCTGATTCACTACCCCATTCCACCGCACCTCAGTCGGGCCTATTCCCGCCTGGGTTTCGGAAAGGGTGATTTCCCGATCGCGGAACGCTGTGCGGACACGGTGCTGAGCCTGCCCGTATATGACGGGATATCTCCGGCCGAGATAGATTATGTCTGCGCCGCCATCAATGATTTTGCATAGTCGAGAGGTTTCCCTCGAGTGCCCCACGGAGAAGCCGCTGCGCGTCGCCTTCCTGCTCCGCGACGCCGGGGAGGGCGGCGCGGAGCGATCGTCGCTGAGGCTCGCCAACGGGCTGGCACGCAGAAACGTGGAGGTGACGCTCCTCCTTCTGAGGGTGCGCGGCCCGCTCCTGGATTCCATCGATCCCGCCATAAGGACCGTGGACCTGCACAGCTCCTTTCTCCGCCTGCTGCAGGAGCTCCGCGCCCGCCCCACGGACTTTCTCCTGCCCGTCTACACGTCCATGCGCGCGCTGTTGGCGAAACGGATGCTGGGGGGACCCTTCAGGGTCGTCCTCTCGCAGCGCAACATGTTCACGATGGACCGGGGCCCTCTGCAGACGCGCCTGCGGTTTCTGCGATGCCGCCTGCTTTATCCCGCGGCCTCCGCCTGCGTCTGCATCTCGAACGGGGTGGCCGGGGAGATGAGAGGGCTGCACCTCCTTTCTCCCGACCGCATCCGCGTCATCTACAACCCCGTGGTGACGGACGAGCTGCTGGAGGAGGCCCGGGCTCCCGTTCCGCACCCCTGGCTGGCTCCCGGAGAGCCTCCCGTCGTCCTCGGCGCGGGGCGCCTCGGGGACCAGAAGGACTTCGCAACGCTCGTGCACGCCTTCGCCCTCCTGGCCCGGGACCTTCCGGACGTGAGGCTGATCGTTCTGGGGGAGGGAAAACAACGCAGGATGCTGGAAAGGCTGATCGAGGAGAAAAACCTGACCGGCCGCACCCTGCTGCCCGGCTACGCGCCCAATCCCTACGCCTGGATGTCCCGTGCCGCGGTGTTCGCCCTGACCTCGCGCTTCGAGGGGTTCGGCAACGTCGTGGCGGAGGCTTTGGCCTGCGGCTGCAACGTCGTCTCGACCGATTGCCCGAGCGGTCCGTCCGAGATCCTGGACGGCGGACGGTACGGCCGGCTGGCGCGGGTCGGGGACCCTGAGGACGTGGCCTACGCCCTCAGGGAGGCCCTGTCGCATCCTCTGCCGTCCGAGGACCTGCGCGGGCGCGCGGCATTTTTCTCCGAGGAGCGGGCGGCGGAGGCCTGGCTGGAGCTCTTCCGCGACCTGGCCTCCTCGTGAATTCCATGTGAATTCCATCAGAGCGATTTTTGATACAATACGGACGCGCCGGCCCTGTCTTCCAGCAACCGACACGGAACGCGTGCCGGCCGAGCAAAAGGTAAAAGAACGAAACGGAAAAATCGATCACGAGGGCGCACCGAGGCCCTCCTCCGAGGTCCGACATGCAGAACAATCTTCAAAGAACGCAGACAACGCAGGCTTTACTGGATTTCCTTCGCGCCCATAGAATGTCCAAGGTCGCCGTCGCGGTCCTGGGGGACGTGGTGCTGGACCGTTACCTGTTCGGCGCAACCTCCCGCGTATCGCGCGAGGCTCCCATCCCCGTGGTCGTCTGCGGGGCGGAGACCGATAACCTGGGCGGCGCCGGAAACGTCGCAGCGAACCTTCGAGGGCTTGGCTGCCGGGTCCTCCTGTCGGGGACCGTAGGGAACGATTCCGGGGCGGAACGGGTCCGAGCCCATTTGCAGAAATTGAACATCGAGGCGGAGCTCCTCGCCCGCCCCGGTCCGACCCTGACGAAGACCCGGCTGCTCTGCGGCGGCCAGCAGGTGGCGCGGTTCGACCACGAGACGGTGACGCCATTGACGGACGTCCAGATGGATAGGGCCCTTCGCTTTCTGGACCACGCCGCCGCGGAGGGGGCCGGAGCCCTCATCCTCTCCGATTACGGCCTGGGGTTCTGCACCGACGGGCTGTGCACGGCGGCGATCGCACGGGCGAAAGCGCGGGGCATCCCCGTGTTCGTCGACCCCCGGGGCTCCGATTGGTCGAAATACCGGGGGGCGGACGTCGCGACCCCCAACCTGGGGGAGCTGGCAGCCGTCCAGGGTTCCCCCATCTCGAACGAGGACGACAGCGTCGCATCGGCCGGGGGGGAGGTTCGGCGCCGTTACGGCATCGGACGCCTCCTCGTGACGCGCTCCTCGAAGGGGATGAGCCTGCTCGGCGACGAGCCCCTTCACATCCCGGCGAGGCCCGTCGAGGTGTTCGACGTCAGCGGCGCCGGGGACACCGTCATCGCCGTTCTGGCCGCCTTTTCCGCTGCGGGCTTCGACATGGAGTCCGCCGCTCGCATGGCCAACGAGGCGGCGCAGTTCGTCGTCACCCGGTCCGGTACCTATCCCGTCTCCGCCCAGGAACTGCTGGACGATTGCGCCTGCGAGGCGCGCCTCACGAGCCCCATCGTCGGCGCCTCCGAGGCGACGGCGCAGGTCCGCGCCTGGCAGGAAGAGGGGCTGCGGGTGGTCTTCACCAACGGATGCTTCGACGTACTCCATGCCGGACATCTGGACAGCCTGCGCCGGGCCCGCGCCCTTGGGGACCGCCTGGTCGTAGGACTCAACAGCGACCGATCCGTCAGGGCCCTCAAGGGTCCGTCCCGTCCCGTCAATACGGAGGGGAACCGAGCGCTCCTCCTGGCCGCGCTGAGGCCCGTCGATCTGGTGGTCGTGTTCGACGAGGATACCCCGGCGGCCCTGCTCTCGGGGCTGAGGCCCGACGTGCTGGCAAAGGGCGGCGACTATCGGGCCGAGGACCTCCCCGGCCGGGAGTTCGTGGGCGAGGTCGTCATTCTGCCGCTCGTCGAGGGGCTTTCGACGACGGGGACTCTGGAGCGCGGAGCGCCGCCCGGTTCAATGGGAAAGAGGACCGTGGCCCCGGACCTGGTGCTCAAAAGAGCATACGACGCGACCGACCCCTCCGATGGCTGCCGTGTCCTCGTCGATCGGCTTTGGCCCCGAGGCGTCTCGAAAGAGACTCTGAAGGTGGAACGATGGTGGAAGGAGATCGCCCCCTCGACGCAGCTTAGGCAGGAGTTCGCTCACAAGGAGGATAGATTCGCCGAGTTTGCGGAGCATTATCGGGGCGAGCTGAACGCGAACCCCATGGGATCGGAGTTCCTGGGCTGGATCCGCGAACGTCTGAGCGAGGGAAGGGTCAGCCTGATCTACGCGGCGAAGGATACCGCCCACAACCAGGCGGTCGTCCTGAGGGGCTGGATTCTGGAACGCCTGTAGCGCTCATCGGCGCGAGAGAGGGACGGTTGCACAAAGGCGGGAAAAAGGACCTCGAACGAAGTCCCCTTCCCCGCCCCTCAACCACGTCACGCACATCCACGTCATGGTAATGCACATCATGGAGAACAACGCTGGCGTTTCCCACTCGCCCCCGTTCGCCCCTTATCCCTCACTCCGACTCGAAGGCGTGCTGTTCAAATTTCAGCGTCATGCTATTCTCCGTCACGGCACGGACGATGTGTTCGGGCACGCCGTCCGGGAGGTCTGCCTCAATCTCCAGCGTGACGGAGACGCGCGCGCCAACCTGTCCCTCCAGGTGGGCGATCACCGCCTCGGCGATACGCCCCGCATCCAGCGCCACCCTTCCGGGATCGAGCCGCACCGTGCCGTAGAAGCGTCTGGGACGCTGCTGGGGCGCGGGCGCCGTCGTACTGAGCCCGCCGGAACCCTGGCTGGCCGACGCGGGCTCCGCGGGGAACCCGCCGTCTGCGGGGGTTCCCGAGGCCGCGGCGGGCTTCGCCGCGGCCTCTTGTTCCGCCTTCAGCTGCGCCTCCGCTGCCTCCGGCCTCACCAGCAGCCCCCCGCCCTCCGCGCTGCAGGAGACGTTTTGGCCACCCCTGAGGCCAAGGTAACGGGCGCCGTCGTACCCCTCCGCATAGGCAAAGGTGTCGTTGCGCCAGGTGAGCAAGGCCACACCCTCCGAGGCGGAGCGAACCAGCACCCTGGGATTCGCTATTCGAGGCAGATAGGGATACTGGGCGAAATCCTCGGCGAGCTGGCGAAGCGACACCGCATTGCCGTCCCCCCTCCAGAGGGGGATCGCGTCAATATAGCGGCGCAGGATGGCCGGGCCGATCGACAACAACAAATTTTCGTCGTTCCTCAGCTTTTTGCAGGCCCGAACGGCCAGGCCCTCCCCGCTGGAGAGGCGGACGGCCTGGAAGGTCACCGGCTCCTGGGGCGTGGACTGGGTGGGGACGAGCAGCGTCTGGTAGGTCTCTGGAAGGCGCGCTAGGACCGCGGCATCCGCGGCCTTGAGTTGAGACTCCGATTGGCGTGCCTGATGCGGGTCCAGATTGAGGGACTCCTTCTCCTCCAGGATTGACCTCCAGGCAAGATACTTGCGAAGCTCCGCCTCCATATCCTGAAGGCGGATTTTGTCCGCGGCCAGAAAGATCAGGGTGTTTCGATAGAGCCGCGGAGCCGTTCCGCGGTTCTCCAGGATCTCCCGCGCGGCGGCCTCCGCGGCATTGTCCTCCTTCTTCGTGAAGGGGTGTTCGGGCGAGAGCACCACCAGACGGACGGCCTGATCGTCCGGGACGTCCGCGCTCGAACGGGGAAACAGATGCACCCTCTCGAAATCCGCGCTCTGCCTCAGGTCGTTTTTCAGACGCTTCTCCAGCTCCTCCGCGACCCTTTCGGGCTCGCGCCTCAGCAGCTCGGCCCGATCCTCCGCCAGTTTCGTCACCGTGGGCTGCGTGGAGTACCAGTAGCGCACCCCATCTTGATAGAGGTACGTCGCGGCCCCGACAAGGCGGCGCAGAGCGTCGCCGAAAACGGAGACGGGGTCCCCCGGCACGGCGCATCCCAGCTTCACCCGCCTGTCCTCCACGCCCTTCTGCGGGGCCGTTGTGGTGGGGGCCGACCCCAGGTAGAGGGTACGCGCCACCCTGCGGGCGGCGGAGAACTTTCCCAGGTTCGGGTTATCCCCGTCGATGCGCAGCGGCAGGGACTGAGGGCCGTCCACATCCTTGCCGATGACCGGATCCCAATTGTCCGGAAGGTACCGGGTCAGCTCGGATCGAACCCTCGGGTCGTCGATGGGGATCGTGGAGGGCAGGATCAGGGGGCTCGTGTCGCCCCTCTCCCACAGGCTGTGGATGACGGACGCCATGAGGCGCAGCACGCCCCGCGTCCGCTGGAACCTCACCAGCGCGGACCAGTCGGTGTAGAGCCGGTCGAAGATCTCGGGATGGATGGGGTAGGCGGAACGGACGCGCTCCTCGTAGTCCGCGTCGTGGCATTCCGGGGGGAACTCCGCTCTCTGAGAGCGATAGAGCTCGGAGAAGGCCCGGGCGGTGACGTCCCGGCTCTTGAAGGCATCGGCCCCGTCCAGGGACTTGAAGAGGCGGCGCCGGACGATCTCGAACCCCTCCTCGGCGGTTGCGGGACGCCAGGAGGACTCCACGCGCCCCACGACGTTCTGCAGACGATCCAGGGCCTCGCGCCCGCGCAGCCCCCCCACCTCGGTGTCGTCGACCTCCCGGCGCGGGGCGCCCGTGTCCGAGGCCGGGAGCGAGACGACCAACAGGCTGTTCTCCACGCCCTTGGCGGACTCCGTGAGGGTCTGGGCAAAGCTGAACTGGGTCTCGAAGCTGCCCCCCGGAAGGTCACCGGAATCGTGAAGCTGCCGGGCATAGGCCACCCACTCATCCACCAGGATCAGACAGGGCCCATATTCCCGAAGCAGTTCCCTCAGGAGGTCACCGGGGTTGGTGGCCCGTTCGTCGTCCGCGCGAATTCTCTCGTAGGCCGCAGCGCCCCCCAACTGCCACGCCAGCTCGCCCCACAGCGTGCGCACCGTGAAGCCGTCGGGCTTGACCGACGGGTTTCCGGGCGATATCTTGTTCCCCACCAACACCACACGGCGTACGGCGGGCAGGGTGTCGATCCCCGCCTCCGCCAGGATATCCTCCGCCCCGGCAAGCTCGCCCGGCTGCACGCCAGAGAAGAGGTGGTACAGGGCCAGCATGGAGTGGGTCTTGCCGCCCCCGAAATTGGTCTGGAGCTGGACGACGGGGTCTCCGCCCTTTCCGGAGAGGCGTTCCGCCCCTCCAGCCAGAAGGCGCCGAAGGCTGTCGGTGAGGAAGGTGCGCCGGAAGAACTCCCGGGGATCCCGGTACTCGGACGCGCCCTCGCCCCGGTGCACCTGCCAGAGGTCCGCGGCGAACTCCGCCTGCTGGTAGCGTCCACTCGCCACGTCGTCGTGCGGCTCGACCACCGCGCGCCAGGGCTTCAGGACGCCGGGCGCGGCCTCGACGAGGGAACCTCCGGCCCGGCGCTTCTCACCCCGCACCTGCTCGTCGTAGACGATCCGCCGCAGCTCCATCTTCATCTTGTTCAGCTCGTCGGCCTCCGGGGCGGAGATGGCCGTCAGGAGCCGGGCCGCGGAGTCCAGCGCGCGATCCGTGTCATCGCTCGAAAACTTTTCCTGATGGGCCCAGCGGTTGCGGAACGTCCGCAGCTCGCTGACCAGGGACCGCTCGCTGAAGCCCAGAACCTGCTTGAACGTGGAGTTCCACGCATCCCACATCAGGCGCAGGAGCAGGGAGGCATCCCACTCGGCCAGCGGTTTCTGCGCCATGGGGTCGTCCGGAAAATAACTCCGCGCCAGTTCCTGAGGGGCGGGAACGACGTTTCCCAGCTCGCGCTCCACAAAGGGCGCCAGCCCCAGCCGAAGAAGCTCCATCGCCCTGCCCACACGTTCGTAGTTGGTCATCGCCATCACACTGCCCTCCCGCGCATTTTCCCCTGTTCCCCTGTCGTTCGTTAGGTGTTCCTTAGGTGTTCCCTTCGGATTCCCGAAAGAAATCAAAAAAACGTTTGGCCCAGCGGCAGCTTCTCTCCAGCTTATCCGATGACAGCTTTGCCAGGATCTTAAAGGAGTGTTTCCCCTTCCCGTAAGGGCCGCCCGGACAATTCGCCGTCGCCTGCCTCAGCCTTTTCTGTGCGTCGCTTTTGGAGACCCGCTCCGCATCGCGAGGATTCGGCAAATCATCCTCACGAAAGTTCTTTCCAAAAACAGCTTTCAGGGCTTCGGAATCCGATAGCAGCCAATTTTCCATACATTCCACCATTAAGTGACAATGGATGTCGTCCGTCCCCTCCGGTTTCTCCCAGCCGTCGCCCTCGTATTCTGCCAAATGCCTCCAGGGACGCCATCTTGAAGGAAGCTCCCCCATATACGACGCATCCACAGGAGATTCGCTGTCCACCAGCAGCAAGGCTCTCTCTCCGTTTTTGACCGAAGTTCGGAACGAATCGTAGGCATTCTCCCTGCTTCCACAGGCTACGATACGCGGCATCTTTCCAGCGCACCCCGCCTTTCGCAATAGCTCGGAGAAGGCGCGACGGCACTCCGTCTTCAGGGTGCTGGAGTCTCCGCCCCCCTCGACATACAGCCGAACGGTCACCATCTCATCCCTCCGATCTCGCCCCGAATCCAGAGCTCTCCCAGACTGTATTTTTCAAGCCATAATGCAAGCTTTTCCTTCTCAAGGCGCTGCAGGGCCGTCGTCCCCTCAAGCCTCTCGGCGACCACAATCGAATCGGGCGTATCGCTCAGCGCGTCGACCAAAGCGCTGGAGTGCGTCGTCACCAAAATTTGCGTTTTGTTGGAAGCCATACGCAGTAACTCTGCGACGTCCGGCAGCATATCGGGATGCAGGCCCAATTCCGGTTCCTCAATACAGACGAAGGGAGGGACCTCGGGGTTCAGGAGAATCGCGAGCAGGCACAGATAGCGAAGCGTTCCGTCCGATAATCGAGTCGCGGGTATGGGGCGCCCCCACTCCCGGAAGAAAACCTGAACCGTTCCCCCCGCTATCGACACATAAAAATCTTCTATCCCCTCGTAAAGTCTCCGAAGCCAATCCAAAAGAAGTTTTTTGACGGACAGGTCCTCGGAAAACCGGCTCAGGACCAAAGCCAGGTTTCCGGCATCCGGCTCCAGATACCGATTGGGCCCATCCGCCCTCTGAGGGAGGCGGGGCGGCGTATAGCGTCCAAAATTCCAATCCCGATAGAGCCGCATGGCTCCCAGCCGATCGGCCAGCCACGTCAGCTCGGGGTAGTGATCGGGGTCCCGGCGTTGAGCCAGGATGGATCTCTCGAGGTCGATTTCCTCCTTGCGCAGCTCTCTTCGATCTTCCAACCCCGACACACTCAGTAGCGGTCGCCCCCCGTTGAAACGATAATAAAAGAAGGGCTGAGGATGACGCTGCGGATCATCGCAGCATTCGTTCTCGAGGACTTCGTCGTCGATCTCGAACCGCTGCCCGACGGAGGAAAAAGCCAAACGGTAACGGAGCGAACGTTCGTAGGGGGGATAATCGACCAGCACTTCCACGGAGGCCGCGGGGCGGGATTGGGCATCTCCGCCCTTCCAGATCCATTCCTCAACCCCTCCCCCTTCACGGATGGGCGCAACCAGCTGCAAAGGGGCGCTGCGCAGCAGCTCAAAGGCCTCCATCAGATTGGACTTGCCGGAGCCATTCGGGCCGATCACCACGTTGAGCGAACGCAGCTCGAGAGGCTCCGCCATAGGCCCGAAGCTCAAAAAATTTTTCAGAGCTATTGATCGGATCGTCATGATCAAATTATCCTCCTCAGAACAGGGAGGGGCTGTCCTGCGCCGACCGAAGGGCGTCGGGGTTGCGGGCCAGGCGCGTCAGCTCCGGCCAGCTTCGCACCAGGGCATTGTAGCTCTGGGCCTCGGCGGCGCGCCCGAGCCGCTCGCAGATCAGGTACAGGCGGTACGCCAGCTCGCGCGCCGTCTCCGCTCGGCTGCCCAGCCGCACGACCAGCTCTGCCGCGGGCCGCTCCCCCCCGGACTCCAGGACGCGGATCAGGTGGTGCACCGTCTCCCAGACGGTATTCTCCCCCTCTCCCTCCCCCGCGGGCTTCCAGTCCGCAGAAAGCTCGGAGGGCGGCAGCAGGCGCACCCGCCCGTGGCGCGATTCCAGGAGCCCCGCCTCGACGAGGGCCCGGACGGACGTGTTCTTGGCCTTGGAGAGGGTCTCGGCGACGCCGAACTCCCCCTCGCCGAACCCGTGCTGCTCGAACCACGCCAGGGCCCAGCGGCTGCCCGCGTCAAAATCCCCCTCACGCTCCACCAGCGTCTCGTCCAACAGGCCGTTGATCTCGGTCAGAGCGTCCCGGACGGAGAGGTGCGCGCCCTGCGCGTTCAGCACGGCGCCGTGGCGCGTGAAGGCCGCCATGCCGGGGCCGATGGCGGCCTGGGCCAGGTCCACCGGCGCAATGTTCTCCGCCTGCATCCGCCGCAGCGCCGGCGGCAGCTCCCGCCTCAGCTCCGCCAGGAACTCCCGGCGCGTCACGGACGGCGCGTCGGGCGCGCGCCGTCGGCAGGCCAGGACGATGCTGGAGGCGAGGGCGTTCGTCTCCTGTCCATTCATACGACTGCTGTTCTCCGTGCGCATGGGCCAGGTCCCCGTCACCGCGAAACCCGCACGCATCACCGCCTCCAGGAAGGCCTCCCACCCGGTGTTGCGCGTTTCGCCCTCGCGCGTCTCCGACTGCTTGAAGGCGTAGTAGACCGTGACGGGGAAGGCCGGGTGGGCCTGCTCCGCCAGGCGTCCCAGGGCGCGGGTCATGCCCTCCATGAAGAAGGCCTCGGCGGCCTCCGGGCTCTCGTGGCGGTAGGGCGTCGCCACCAGCTCCCCGGCCTTGGGGGTCCCCAGGGTGGCGAAGAGGTCCGGGTAGATGGGGGCCAGGGACCGGCGGAGCCAGACGTAGAAGAAGTCCGACAGGTCGGCGTAGCCGATGTTGTCGTAGTAGGGGGGATCGGTGGAAACCACCTTTGCTAGAGAAAAATTTTGTCCGGCCGCATCGCTTTGAGCAACATATCCTTTGCTTTTGGAACAATCCATTCCGAAATTTTTTGAAAACGCCTTTTCAATGCCCTCCACAAAAGTGCTCCATGAGCCTGAATTGTTCCCCAAAGGATTCCCCTCAGCAAAACTCCAGACCATCGGAATAGCCTGTCGAGTAAAAAGATGCCTTGGACATTGAGCAACAGGTTCCCAAGCACATAAACTATTACTTAAATCGGCCTGTTTGCTTACCCCAAACCCCAAATACACCCCAACGGCCTCGGCGTAGGCTCGGGGACCCCGACCGTCCTCGCGCAGGGGCCGGTCGTCCTGGGGCAGCCCCCCGGATTGAGCGGAGACGGCCTCGGCGTCGCGCCGGACGCGCTCCACGGCCTCCCCCACCAGGTCGGAAAAGGTGGTCAGCGCCACCAGCTGCCGGGAGGTGAACAGGTCGCCGAAGGTTGTAAGACCATAATTTGGCGTTTTGAAATCTCGAGGATGATCAGGTAAGGGGCTTTCCGGTCTCCACTCCGGGCTGGCCCCCCGCGCGGCCTCCTCGTGCTCCGGGGTGGGGCTCAGGTACACCCGCTCGCGCTCCCCCTCCGCGACCACCGCCATGAGCCGAGCTCCCATACGCCCGGCTTTACCCTCTGCACGAATATGCTCATAGGTGACGGGAGCGTTCGAGAACAGGCAGAGAAACGCACTTCGTTTCCCCGCCGAGGTCCCGTTCTTCGCGAACTCCGGCGGGACGCTCCCCGCCCCAGCCGTCCGCACCACAAAACGGTACATGTTCCCTTCGATCACCGGCTCCACCCAGGCCTCCCTGCCCTTCTTCGTGGAGAGCATGAAGGTGGAGGCCAGGGGCACCTCGACGTTCGCGAAGGCGGGGTTGGGGCTCTGCACGGTGCGCGCCCACAGCCACGCGATCACCGTCAGCGCCCGCCCCTCATAGGGCTTCAGGTCGGGGCGCTCCCGCACCATCTCGGGCGTGACCGTCACCCTGGGATAGAGGCGCCCGATGCGGCGCTCCGCCTCATCCCGCATCCAGCGCCCATAGCGCCGCACGTCCTCGGCCAGCCCGCGCGCACCGCGCCAAGGCGTGCCGAGCAGCTCCCGATTCGAGCGGGCGTCGGGATGCACGGGAGGCTGCCCCGCAAAACGGGGCGGCAGCTCGATCATCGCCTTGTTGATCAGCACGGCCACGGGGTTGAGGTCGGAGGCCCAGCTCTCCAGCCCCAGACGCTGGGCCTCCAGCGGCAGGGCCCCGCCCCCGGCGAAGGGGTCGTGGAACGCCGGGAGCCGGTCGGGGTCGAACCACTCCGCCGCGCGGGGGTGTCCCGCGTTGAGGGCGCAGGTACGCCGCCAGCTCCTTCGGATCTCCTCCCGGGCGCGGCCCAACACCTCCTCGTTCGTCGTGTTCTCCCACTTCACCAGCTCCTCCATTAAAGCAAGGAGCCGTTCGCGTTCGCACGCCTGCGCCTCCTCCGTGGGGAAACGCTCCGGGTCGGACTCCGGGTCGTCCACCATCTGGGCGAACAGCACCGCGCGGGCGGTAGCCAAGGGCTTTCGGGACCACCAGAGGTGCAGGGTGCTGGGGTGCCCGTGACGGATGGATTTCTCCTTCGCGCTGGCCGCGTTGACCGCCTCCAGCGGGATGACCGTCTCGATCAGTTTTTTGGTGTTTTTTATCGGGGTGCCGCCCGCGTTCGTCATAACCTCATCCTTCCCCCATCGCGTCAAAAATTCGTCCTGCAGGAACGGGCCGTCTCGCACAGAGTGCTCAACACGGCGCCTCGGCCCGCTCCCAGAGCTCGGAAAAATCATAGTTCACGCTGGTGACGCCGAAGTCCGGCTCCTTTTGGAACGGGCGGCGCAGGTAGCGCACGCGCTCCCCGCCGTCCTCCGAGAACTCCACCATCGCCAGGATAAAATCATCCGGCTTGTTCAGGGAGTAGAGGACCTCGTTTCGGGTCACGGTCAGCGTCTGGGCCCCGGCGGCCCGCCCCTTCACTTCAATGAAGCGGAGCCGGCCCCGCACGGGGTCGCGGCTCTCGATATCGTACCCCAGGCGCTCGAACTCCCGATCCGCGGGCTCGAAGCCCAGAGCGCGTTCCGCCTCCATCACCACAGCCCGGGCCCGGGCCGCGGACGCCTGAGTATCGACCGACGGAGCCGGAACGGGTCGGCCCGTCATCTCCGCCATCAGGCCGAGGGGGACGACGACCAGCCCGCCCAGGAGCGTCGGAGGCAGGGCGGAGAGTTGAGCCTCCCGATCCAGCTCTCTCATACGGGCCTCAAGGCGGCCCCGCAGCTCCTCCGCGCGGCGGCGTGCCTCGGAGGAGTTCAAACTCATCCCGGACTTCCCTGCGTTTTCCTTGAGGCGAAGCTCCTCGGCCCGATGGTCCCAGTGGGCAATCTCCCGGGTCAGCCGCTCCTTCACCGCCACGCGGGCCTTGTCCACCCACCCCAGACGGTTCCTCCGGACCTCCTCGACGTGTTCCGGCACCACGGAAGCGATAGCATAGCTCTGAGCCCTCTGTTCCAGACCGCGCATCACCCACCCAAACTCCGGACGGGTCAGGAGCGCCCGCGCCGTCGGCTCGTCCTCCGCCAGAGGGCGGTAATCCAGATACGGCGCGTAGTTCAGGTGCCGCACCTCCCCGGACTCCCTCATCTCCACGTAGAGCATCCGCCGCGACACGGTGCGCCGCTCCCCGGAGGGGAGCCGCGTCGCATCCTGGATGGAGTGCTCCAGGAAGAACAGCACCCGCGGGTCACGTCCGAAGTCCCGCTCGTCCACCAGGACCGTCCCCCGCCTCAGAAGGTCCCGATGGCGCCCCAGGGTCAGGTCGATCACGGCATCGAGCAACGGATGTCCAGGACAGATGAAGGCGGCCATGGGAGACCCCGGCAGGTTCACCCGCTCCTTCTCGAAGGTGATGCGCTCGTAGCGCGACAGCACGTATTCCCCAACGCCGATCCTGCGACCCTGAACACGCACCGGCGCAGGCACGTGAGTAACCTGAAATCTGCGTGGTTCCCGTTCGTGGACGGTTCCCCCAAGCCGGGCAAAGGCCTCCAGGAAAAAGGACGCGATGTAGTGCGGCTGGAGACGCCGGGCCTCTGCGCGCTCCATCTCCTCGCGCACGCGGGCCACGCGGCTCGTGTCCATGACCTCGCGGGCGATCGCACCGTCCTCCAGCAGCTCCTCGAGGTGCGGACGATCCACACCGTCCTCCACGACGCGGGTCAGGCGGGCTCGCACATCGGGGTCCTCCCCATAGCGAACGGCCTCCAAAAGAAGCTCCCGCAGCGGACGCCCCTCGAACTGGAGTTTGCCCAGGACGTCAAAAACCCTGCCGCCCAGAGCGCTTCGGGCCTCCTCCAGTTTCTTCAGCAGGGTGAGGTAGACATCGCCCTCCCGCGTCTCGCAGGCGACGAGGTTCCAGAGCCGGCAGACCTCCGTCTGCCCGATGCGGTGGATGCGCCCGAACCGCTGCTCCAGCCGGTTGGGGTTCCATGGCAGGTCGTAGTTGACCATCAGGTGCGCCCTCTGGAGGTTGATGCCCTCCCCTGCAGCATCGGTGGCCAGCAGAATCCGCACCTCGGGGTCGTGGAGAAACCGCTCCTGGGACTTACGGCGTTCCTCCCGCCCCATCCCGCCGTGGATGGCGGCGATGGAGCCGGGACGCCCCAGGTAAACCCCGATTCGGGACTCCAGATACCTCAGCGTGTCCCGGTGTTCGGTGAAGACCACCAGCTTTCGGGGACCAGAACCGCGGGTGCCCGGGGCGACAAACAGTTCCTCCAGAATCTGCGCCAGCTGGAGCCATTTGGTGTCCCGGCCGGAGTCCCGCACCCCGGCGGCCATGTCCTCGAGGCGCCGCAGCGTCTCGACCTCCGCCCTCAGCTCCTTCAGGGTTTCGGAGGCCGTCGCCTGGTCCAGGACCGTCTCATCCTCGGCCCCGCTCTCCAGAGCGTCCTCCAGATTGTCCAGGTCCTCCAGGTCGTCCTCGTCGAACGCCTCGGACGACAAGGCTCTCCGCCGGAGAAGCTCTTCCTCCCTCAATCGTTTCTCCAGGCGATCCCGACGGCGGCGCAGGGATTGGCAGATCGCATCTGGAGACGAGGCAAGACGCCGTTGCAGGATCGTGAGCGCGAACCCCACCGTGCCCCCGTGTTTTTTGTTCAGCTTTTCGGCCCGATTGAACTCCTCCCGCACGTACTCGGTGACAGCTTTGTACAGACGCCCTTCGGACTCCGAGAGCCTGTAGGGAACGGTCTCGGCGCGTCGTTCGGGGAAAAGGGGTGTACCATCCATTTTGAAAAGGTTTTCCTTCACCATGCGGCGCATGAGGTCTGCAACCCCAGCCTGGCGTGCGCCGGCGCGGAAGCTCCCCTCGAACCGATCCTCGTCAAGGAGTGCCAGGAACAGCTGAAAGTCCGCCTCCTTGCCGTTGTGCGGTGTGGCCGTCATCAGCAGAAAGTGCCGCGTGATCCTGGAGAGGAGCCGCCCAAGATGGTAGCGCTTCGTGTACTTCACCTCGCCCCCGAAATAAGTGGCGGCAAGTTTATGGGCCTCGTCGCAGACGATGAGGTCGTAGCCACAGTCGGGGAGCCTCAGCTTGTCCTGCACATCCGGGTTTCGCGACAGCTTGTCGAGCCGCGCGATGGCAAGCGGGTGCTCCAGGAACCAGTTGCCCGTCCTCGCCGCCTCAAGGGCGTCGTTGGTGAGGATATCGAAAGGAAGGTGAAAGCGTTCGGAAAGCTCGTCCTGCCATTGTTCGGCAAGGCTTCCGGGACAGACGACGAGACACCGCTTCAGATCCCCCCGCGCGATCAGCTCCTTGATGAGCAGTCCTGCCATGATCGTCTTGCCCGCTCCGGGGTCGTCGGCAAGCAGGAAGCGCAGAGGCGTTCGGGGCAGCATGGACTCGTAGACCGCGGTGATCTGGTGAGGCAGCGGCTCGACGCTGGCCGTATGGACGGCCAGAAGCGAGTCGAAGAGATGGGCGAGCCGGATACGGTGCGCCTCGGAGACCAGCCGGAACAGGGTTCCATCGCCATCGAAACTCCAGGGACGTCCACACTCCAGAACCTCAAGACGGGCTTCATCCCCTCGGAAGAGAAGCTCCTCCGCCCTCCGCCCCTCCGGGGTCCTGTAGGTCAGGGTCAACGCCTCGCTGCCATGCCAGTCCACGGCGACGACCGTAACCACCGCGTCAGGCAAAACGCCCCGAATCGCGGCGTCAGGCGCCAGCTCCTCCAATCTCACCCGTATTCCCTCCTCCGTTTTTTACGCTGACATCAAAGAACAAAGAGCGCGCAGGGAGGTAACTTGACGCCGCGGCGCCCCCTCGTCTTTACTTGTCGTCGTCGGAGAGGTCCAGGATCCCCTCCTCGATCTCCATGGGGCCGTCCAACATATCGACCGCGGGCGACGCCGCGCCCTCCGCCCCGGCATCCGGGGCGTCCGGGTCCTCACCGGGGTTCGGCTGGGGCTGGAAACCGATTCCCCTGGCGACCTCCGCCATGATCTCCCGGATGATCTCCTCCTGCACCGAGGGGTTCTTCTCGAGGAACTGGGCCACCGCCTCCTTGCCCTGCCCCAGGGTCTCCCCCTTGTAGGAGAGCCAGGACCCCTTCCTGCGGATGACCTCATAGTCCACCGCCATGTCGACCACCGCCACCCCCATGGGGATGCCCTTGCCGTAGATGAGGCTCGTGTGCGCGGAGCGGAAGGGGGGCGCCAGCTTGTTCTTGACCACCTTCAGATAGAGCTCGTGCCCGATGGTCTCCTCGCCCTTCTCTAACTTTTTGCCGCGCCGTACCTCCAGGCGGACCGACGAGTAGAACTTGAGCGCCCGCCCGCCCGTCGTCGTCTCCGTCGGGCCGGCCCCGTAACCCGTCGAGATCAGGGCCCGGAGCTGGTTGATGAAGATCACCACGCAGTTGGTCTTGGACACGATGGAGGTGAGCCGTCGCAGCGCGTAGGACATCAGGCGCGCCTGAAGGCCCAGCTGGCTCTCGCCTATCTTGCCGTCTATTTCCGCCTGAGGGGTCAGGGCCGCGACGGAGTCCACCACCACCAGGTCCACCGCACCGCTCCGCACCAGGGCATCCAGCACGTAAAGCGCCTGCTCGCCGCTGTCGGGCTGCGAGAGGTACAGCGACTCGATATCCACGCCCAACGCCGCGGCCAGCCGTGGGTCCAGCGCGTGCTCCGCGTCGATGAAGGCCGCGACCCCGCCCGCCCTCTGAGCCTCCGCGATCGCATAGAGGGCGACTGTCGTCTTTCCCGAGCCCTCCGGCCCGAATATCTCCACGATGCGCCCCTTGGGGTAGCCCCCGACGCCAAGCGCAATGTTCAGCGGCAGGATGCCCGACGGAATTACCTCCACGTTCGCCCGCGCGTTGTCGCCCAGACGCATGATGGATCCCTGCCCGAACTTTCCCCGTATGTCCTCGATGGTCTGCTCCAGCATCTCCTCGCGCGTCTGCGGCATTTTTTTCTTTGCCAAGGCCAGATTCACATCCCTTCTCCAGTCCGTACAGCAGGTTAAAATTGGAAACGGCTACCGGCCGACCGGCTTCGTATCCTTTGCGGCACGCCACAGGGCCGACAAGGCACAGGCCACGGCCCGTTCCCGGACGGCATCCCGGTCTCCCCGCAGGGCCCGCAGAAACGCGGAGCTCCGTACCCCGCCCTCCTCCACGGAGGCCACGGCAAACCACACGGTCCCCGTCGGCTTCTCCTCACTGCCCCCTCCGGGGCCTGCGATGCCCGTGACGGAGACGGCGAGGCTCGCGCCATACAGCCGAAGGACCCCCTCGGCCATGGCCCGGGCGCACTCCCCGCTGACCGCGCCGTGCCGCGTCAGCGCCTCGGGGTCCACCCCCAGAACCTTTCGTTTCGCCTCGTCGCTGTAGGCGACGACGCCGCCAAGAAAAGCGTCGGAGCTGCCGGGGACCGAGGTCAGGGCCCCCTGCACGAGTCCGCCCGTGCAGGACTCCGCGCAGGAAAGCGTCATCCCCCTGCTGCGAGCCTCGTGAAGCACGGCCTCCTGGAGCGCCGCACAGCCGGCAGGAAGCGCATCGTCCGGGAAACGGTCCCGAATCAGCCGCTCCGCATCCCGAACCCTGCCGGGCTCGCCCCGGACGACCAGCTCGACCGACGCGAAGGAGGGAAGCACCGACACGTGGAGCGCGGGGTCGGCGATCACCTCGGGGACCCGCTCCACCGCGTGCAGCTCCGAGACGCCCGCCAGGACGACGGAGGCCCAACGATGGGAGGGAACGTAGAGCTCCGACATTTCCTGCCGGACCATCGCCGCGAACTCCGAGGGGACCCCGGGCAGGCTCAGAACCCTCGTCCCCAGTCGCTCGAAGGCGATCCCGAGCGCGGACCCCTCGGGATTGTAAAGGCCCTGCGCCGAGGCCGGGACCAGCGACTGGCTGGAGCGGACATCTTCCAGCGCGGCGCGGCGCTCCCCGTCGTATCGCCCCACAATCCGGTCGTAAAGGGCATCCTCCCGCCGCAGAGGGCTGTCCAGATAAGCGGACAGCGCCTCGCGCGTCCGGTCATCGTGCGTGGGCCCCAGTCCACCCGACAGGACCAGCAGGTCCGTCCTGCCCACCCAATGCCGAAGCAGCCCGACGATCAAATCCGGATCGTCGGGGACGACCTCGATACGCTGGACGCGCCAGCCTGCGTCGTGCAGGCGCCAGGCCAGGGCGGCGCAGTTCCCCTCGCGGCGCACCCCGCTCAGGAGCTCGTCGCCCACCGCGGCCAAAACGGCCGACCTCAGCTCACGAACAGATTCCACAGCCAACCCCGCCCCCAGAGGTATCCATTCAAAAATTGAAGAAACAGGTTCACCATCACGCCGCCGACCACATCGTCGGCCATGATCCCGACCCCGCCCGGCAGCCGTTCCGCCGTGGAGACCGGGAAGGGCTTGAGGATGTCGACCACGCGGAACAGGAAGAACGCCGGAAGCGAAAAGGAGACAGGGAGCGCGTAAAGCGATACCCACATCCCCACCGCCTCATCCACGACGATCGCCCCCGGGTCCTCCGCCCCCATGGCGCGCGCGCAGGCTCCCGCCGCCCAAGTGCCCACGGCCCCCAGGGCGAGAATGCCCCACCAGGGGACCGGGAGAAGGACGTAAAAGATACAGGCGGCCGCGGACCCCAGGGTCCCCGGCATCTTGGTGAGGAAGCCCAGCCCCCCGAGCGTCGCGGCGAGGACCGGAAGCGCCCTGCGATTCAACTCAGACATCCCCCTCCCCCTTGCCGACGGCCTCGCCGAACAGGTCGTACTCCTCGCAGTCGGTGATCCGCGCCCGGACGAAGGTTCCGAGCTCGGCATCCCCCGCGCCCGAGACACAGACCATGCCATCCACCTCGGGCGCATCCCGATAGGAACGCCCCCAGGCCTCGCCCGACTCCCCATCGACCTCCTCGACGAGGACGTCCAGCTCACGCCCGACGAAGAGCGCGCTGCGCTCCCGCGAGAGCTCCGACTGGAGCTCCATCAGGCGGGCGTAGCGTTCCTCGCCCACCTCGCGGGGGACGAGATCCGGGAACGAGGCCGCGCGGGTCCCCTCCTCGGGAGAGTAGACGAACGCCCCCACCCTGTCGATCTCCGCCTCCTCCAGAAAGTCCAGGACCCTTCGGAACTGGAGCTCGGTCTCACCCGGAAAGCCCGTCATGATGGTCGTGCGCAGGGCGAACAGGGGATTCTTCTCCCGAAGGTAACGGAACATCCTGCGGATATGCTCCCCCGCAGGGGCACGGTTCATCCTGGACAGGATCTTATCGTCGATATGCTGGACCGGAACGTCCAGATAGGGCAGAATCTTGCCGCTCTCCATCAGGAAGTCCACGAAGGCGGGCATCAGCCTGTCGGGGTGCAGGTAGAGCAGCCGCACCCAGGTCCCGTCGGGCAGGGCCGCGTCCAGTTCCCTCAGAAGACGCTCTATGGCGGGGGCCCCGTAGAGGTCGCGGCCGTAGACCGTGAGGTCCTGCCCCACGAGGCAGAGCTCCCGGGCCCCCTCCGAGCAGAGGGCGAGGGCCTCGTCCACCAGGCGCTCTACGGGAAGGCTCCTCAGCCTGCCCCGGATGAGCGGGATGGAGCAATAGGAGCAGAAGGTGTCGCAGCCCTCCCCCACCTTGAGGTAGCGGGACCACCTCGGGGTCCCCGGAAGCGGAACGCGTCCGCAGCCCGTCCGGGGGGCCGACGCCTCCGAGTGCTCCAGCCCCGCGAGGTAGTTCACGACCGTATCCCAGTCCTCCGCCCGCGCGAACAGGTCCACGCTGTCGAGCTCCCGGCGCAGCTCCGCCTCGTAGCGGTTCACGATGCAGCCCACCACGACGATCCGCTCCAGGATCCCGCGCTCCTTGAGGAGCTCCAGGTCCAGGATCGCGTCGATATTCTCCTTAACCGCATCCTGGATGAAGGCGCAGGTATTGATGATGCCGACGCGGGCATCTTCGGGGTCCGCCACTACGGTATGCCCCTCGAACGCGAGGCGTCCCATCAGGGTCTCGCTGTCCACGCCGTTCTTCGCACAGCCCATGCTCACAAAAAAAATGTTCAACGCGGCAAAGCCACCTTCCCGACAGTTCCCCCAGAGAGACGGCGAAAGCCGGGGACGGCCCTCCCGATCCTCCGTCCCCAGCTCCACAATCCGGCGGTCTCAGTTGAGCTTCCTGTGGCTCCCGTCCGGCAGGTAGAGGTAGGTCTCCGAGCGTTTGGCCTTGGGATTCACAACGCCGAGGCCCTTGCCGTTCAGGGTGACCGAGGCCGCGTTGGGCCGCCCGTAGGAGACCTTGGCCTGAGCAGGCAGGTCCCAGGACACGACAGAGCCCTTTTTCAACGTCTTGGAGAACAGGACTTTGTCCCCAATCGTAACCTTCATCCAGACGTCGGAGACCGCGCGGATCTCCAGGCTGGGGGGAGGAGGAAGCGGCTCCGGCTCGGGTTGGGGTTCCGGTTCTGGGACTATTATCTCCATCGAGACCGGGCTGACTTCAACTTCCTTGTTGTCGCCCGATACGTCCTGGGAGGCAAGAGCCGAGAGCGTGGGGTCCTCGGGTCGCATCGCCCGGAAGGTGCCCAGGGAGAGCCCCCCGCTGGACCACACGTACCAGACGTAGACCCCCGTTCCGATCAAGGCCGTAAGAAGGACGAGAAAGAGCCAGAAGTGCGAGACGGGCTTGAAGCCCCTCGTGGGGGACGTCCCATTCCCGAGTACGTTGGTCGGGGCCTCCGGGCCACGGGGCATCGACCGGTTCAGCCAGCCCATGAAGGGCTCCTGGAGATCCTCCGCGCCGATGACGCGGAGGTAGGTCCGAACGAACCCCTTGGTGTAGACGAGGTCCGGAAAGCCCGTGTAATCTCCCTTCTCGATTCCACGCAGAAAATCGACGCGGATGCGCGTCCGTTCGTATACGTCCTCGAGCAGCAGGCGCGCCTCCTCGCGTCTTTCTGAGACCAGGCGCCCCAGCTCTCTCAATGCCTCGTCACGATCCGATGCCGGCATCGTCCAGAGCCTCCTTCACTTTAACTCTCATGGCATCCAGGAAAGCTCCCGGATCGGGACTTTTGAAGACCGCGCTGCCGGCCACCACGACGTCGCATCCGGCCAGGGCCACCCGTCCCACGTTTTTGTCGTTGATCCCGCCGTCCATCTGGATGAGATAGCGATGTCCCTCCGCAGCCCTCAGACGGACGAGGTCCCGAGCACGCTCCAGGGTCGCCTCGATCAGGCTCTGCCCTCCGAACCCGGGGGTAACGGACATGACCAAGACCAGATCCGCAATCTCCAGGACGGGATGAACCCGCTCCACACCGGTGGCCGGCCCCATGGCAACGCCGGCCCGAAGACCGGACTTCCGGATGGAGGAAAGCGCCGCATGGAGAAGCTGCGGTTCCGTCTCCGCATGAACGGTGATCAGCGACACCTCCGCCTCGACGAACAGGGGCAGCAACACGTCCAGGCGATCCACCATCAAGTGGGCGTCGATGAAGGCATTTGGATAGCGCCGGCGCAGCGCCCGCGCCATCGCGGGTCCGAACGAGAGGTTGCGGACGAAGTGCCCGTCCATGATATCCAGGTGCAGCCAGTCGTAACACCCACCCAGCCTGTCGATGGCGGCGCCGACGCACAGAGGATCGGCCCCCAGCAGGGAGGGGGCGAACAGCACCCTTCGCCGCGCCCGACTCCCTATATCCTCCCAGTAGGTTTCCGCTTCCATGGCCCCACCCTCTTCTCAAAAATCGAACCATTTCTCAAAGATCGAGCCGGCCCGTGACGGGTGTCACTGATATTTGTCCTGCCAGACGAACTCCCCGCCCAGGTAGAACGTCACGACGCACTCCTTCTCATAAGGCACCTCCAGGGAGACGCGCTCGCCGCTCCGCGCCTTGCGGTCCAAGAGAACTGTCCTCCCCGAGGGTTCCACCTTCTCGATGCGCAGATCCAGAGGCTGCGCCAGAGGAGGCACCTGATAGTGAACCTTCGCGACCTTGCCCTTCGGCGTCAGGGGAGCCGATGGCTGCTTCGGCGCAGAAGGCTGCACGGGCTCGACGGGAGATGGCCTGGCATCGGGACGGGCCTCCGCACCCGCAGGCAGGGCCGGATTGGGGATCACGCGTTTTCCGCCCTCCGGCCGTCCCCCCTCCTGATCGAGGACCGTCAGGTTGGGATTGGCCTCCGTAATCGGGGCCTGCTCCCCCGCCCCCTCGCCCACAAAAACATCCCCGTGCCCTGGGACCTTCACGACAACGACGCCGCCCTGACCGCCGGGCCTCGTCTCGGGCTTGGGCCCATCCGCCGGCTCGACATAACCCGCAGGCTTCTGCAGGGTCGCAACCTTCAGGCGCACCCCATCCCCGACCCGTGCCAGAGCCCCCGCGGAGGGGCGCGTCTCAATGGCCATTCCCTCGGACATGGAGGGGCTGTAGACCTTGTCCACCGCCAGAACCCGAAGCCCGCTGGCCGTGAGCATCTCCCGCGCCTCCCGCTCCAAACGGCGCGCGACGTCCGGGATCGTCAGCTTCCCGTCGCGTCCGCCCCCTCCCTCGCTGACCAGAAGGTCGACCCTCCGCTCCACGGGGATGTTGGCGGGCGCCGAGGGGCTCTGGGCGATGACGACACCCCCCGGCTGGGACCCGTCCTTGATACGGATCACGTCGCCGACCGCAAAGCCCTGCTCCTGGAGCACCCTCTGGGCGCGGGTCAACTCCTGCCCACGAAGATCGGGGACGGCGCGCTGCTCCCCGCCCTGACTGACCTGGAGGATGACGAGCTGGTTCCTGCTCATCCGGGCCCCCGGCTCGGGCGACTGGGCCAGCACGCGCCCCGAGGGCAGGGATGAGACCACCTGCTCGATTTTTACGGCAAACCCCAGACGCTCGGCCTCGGCCACGGCGTCGACCACGGAGCGCTCCCGGAGGGGCGGAACGACGATCGTGTTCGACGGCCGGAAAAACACCGTATAGAAAGCCACGGCCCCGGAGGAAAAGATCACCAGGACGACAAACAAAAGGGTCCAACGGATTGCTTTGCCCATCGGCACTCAGACCTCCGCTCTCTTCATGATGATGGAACAGTAAAAGCCGTCCAGCCAGGGCAACGTGGGCCAGATGTACGCACCCCACGGGCGGCCCCTGCGGAAGGGGCCGGATGTGCCCCACGGCGAGGGGACCTCCACGCCATCGGCCCGGCCCGCCAGGACCTCCGCCACGACGTTCTCGTTTTCCTGACGAAGGAGGCTGCACGTTACATAAATTATAATACCATTCGGCGCACACAGGTCCAAAGCCCGCGTCAGCAAACATTTCTGGACGGAGACCAGGCGGTCGAAACGGGACCAGGAGAGCTGCCATTTGGACTCCGGCTTCCGGATCCAGGTCCCGCTCCCCGAGCAGGGGGCGTCCAGTAGCACCAAAGTTGGAGCCTCACGCAGCTCGAGCTCCAGGGCGTTGCCGCAGCGCAGCTCCGCACGATCCTCCACGCCCAGGCGCCGCATCTCGCGGACGGCGCTCAGGTGCCGCCCGCGAGAAAGCTCCCAGCACTCCATACGCGCTCCGGGCAGGGATTGAAGGATCTGGCCGGCCTTGACTCCCCGTCCCGAGCACATGTCCAGAATCACGCCCTCCCTCCAGAAACGCTCCGCCAGCGAGGCCACGAGGAGCGACCCCTCCGTCTGGACCGTACACCACCCCTGTTCATATCCGGGAAGGGAGATCGGAAGCACGGTACTTTGAAGGCGGAGGGCCCCCGAGAGATCGGAGGGCTCGGGCTCCAGGCCCTCCTTCCGCAGCAGGTCGTTCAGTGCAGCCTCCCGCCCCGGGGAGACGCGGAGGGAGGACGCTGGCGGGATGCGCATCAGGTCGAAAAGCTCGTTCAGCTCGGACCGCTTCCACGACTTGGTCCAGGCCGGCAGAGACCAGACGGGGACCCCCGCCCAGAGGGCGCGGTCCTCAAGGGAGGCAGAGCGGCGGAGCGCCTCGACCCGCTCCAAGCCTCGCTCTCCGACGGCGCGCAGGACGGCGTTGACAAGGGAGACGAACCTTCCCCGCCCCTCGCTCTTGAGGTGTTCCAGCAGGCCATTGACCAGGACGCCGCCGGCGAAGTGACGCAGCTCCAGAAGCCCCGCGGTACCCGCCAGCAGACAGTCCGCGACCTGGGGAGGCAGGCGCCCTCCCGCCGCGGGCTGCCCCGGAGAGCGGCCCCTGCCGCTCCGGCTCCGGGCATCCCCGGACCGCAGGAACCCCCCGACGATGTGCCGCCACATCTCCTCCCGCCGCAGCACGATATAGACCAACGAGGCGGCGAGGGACAGATCCCCGGGGGCCATCGCCGAGCCGGAGTCCCGCAGGACCTCCGAGGCGAAACGTCCCTCCCTCACTCGAGCCAGTACGTGAAGCGCCCCCTCAATCCCGCGCACGATGTCCTCCCCAAGAACCCCAAGAAAAAATGGAGCACCCCTCGCCGGGCGCCCCATCGCTGCATTTTGACGACAAGACGAAGCTGCGTTTCATACGTGAATCAGCGGTCCTGAGAGGAACCCCTCAGGATCAGAAGGCGCACCAGATGCAGCACGGCCATCAGGGCGGCGGCGACGTAGGTCCAGGCGGCTGCGTCCAGGACTCTCTTGGCGCCATTCAGCTCATCCGGGGCCAGGGCTCCCGTCCCGTCCAGGATCGTGATGGCGCGCGAGCTCGCGTTGTACTCCACCGGCAGCGTCACCAGGTGGAAGACGGTTGCACCCAAAAAGAGGACGATGCCCAGATTCATCAGGAACTGGCCATGCATCATGAACCCGATGATGAAAAGGGGGATGGCCATGTTGGAGACCAGCCCTACCGCAGGCGCCACCCGGTTGCGGAACATCAGGGGCGCGTATCCCTCGCTGTGTTGGATGGCGTGCCCCACCTCATGGGCGGCGATTCCGATGGCGGCAATGCTGGAGCTGGAGTAGACCGAGTCCGACAGGCTGAGCGTCCGGTCCCTGGGATCGTAGTGGTCGGTCAGGTCCCCCTCAACGTGGTTGACCGGCACGGAGGACAGCCCGAAACGATCCAGCAGCATCCGCGCCGCCTGGGCGCCCGTGACACCGCCCCGCGCCCGGACCTGGCTGAAGCGGTCGAAGGTGCTCTTTACGCGCATCTGGGCCCAGAACGACAGGAGCAGCGCCGGGATCAAAAGGAGCATCGAGGGGTGGAGCATCGTGGGATCGAAAAAAGGATAATACATGAGGCGGATTCCCTCCCCGTACATCAAGAGTATGTAAGCTTAGCCAGTATAGCCGCGGACCGCATAAAGCGCATCCGCAGAAACCACACCGGCAGGGCCGCCGCAGTTGGCGCAGGCTGCCCCTCTATCATTCCAGGGCTAGGTCATAAAAGCCGCGATCGCCTCCACCAGACGCTCCTGTTCCTCCGCCTCGAGGCCGGGGAAAATCGGGAGCGCCAGGGCCTCCTGCGACAGGCGCTCCGCCTGCGGACAATCCCCAGGCCGTCCTCCCAGAAAGGCGAAGCAGGGCTGGAGGTGCAGCGGCAGGGGGTAATAGACGCGCGTCGTCAACCCCAGCCCGTCGAGGTGGGCCATCAGCCTGTCCCGGTCCGGAACGCGCACCACATACTGATGATAGATATGATGGTTGCCGGCGAGCTCCTCGGGAAGCGTCACCCGGTCCGTCAGCCCCCGGGACTCGAAGAGCAGACGATACCGGTCGGCGCAGAGGCGCCGGTCGGCATTCCAGCGCTCCAGGTGAGGCAGCTTCACATCGAGGACCGCGGCCTGGAGGGCGTCGAGCCGGCTGTTCAGCCCGACCTCCTCGTGAAAGTAAGTGCGCCCCTCGCCGTGGACCCGCAGGCGCCGCAGCCGTTCGGCCCGTCCTGTGTCGCGCGTTACGATCATTCCGCCGTCGCCACAGCCCCCCAGGTTCTTCGTGGGAAAGAAGGAGTAGCACCCCACGTCCCCCACGGCGCCGGCCCGCGCGATACGGTTCTCCGCCCGACGCCAGGCGCCGAAGGCCTGAGCGGCGTCCTCCACGATCGCCACGCCCCGTTCGGCACAGAGCTCCGAGACGCCCTCCAGGGGCACGGTCTGGCCGAACAGATGCACGGGCAGAAAAGCCTTTGTCCTCGGGGTCAACCTGCGCTCGACCTCGACAAGGTCGATGTTCCCGGTCATGGGGTCGATATCCGCGAACACGGGCCTGGCCCCAAGGCGCACGACCGCCCCCGCCGTGGCGAAGAAGCTGTATGGGGTCGTGACGACCTCGTCCCCCGGCCCGACATCCAGGGCCATCAGGGCCAGGATCAGCGCGTCCGTCCCCGAGGCGCAACCGATCGCCGAGCCCTTGGGAAGCTCCAGGTAGCTCTCGACATGCTCCTCGAACGCGCGGACCTCGCGCCCCAGGATGAAGGACTGAGCCTCGAACACGCGCTCGAGAGCCCTTCGCACCTCGTCCCGTATCTCCGCATAGGCCCGGGACAAGTCCAGAATAGGCAGACGATCGTTCACCCTACCATCTCCTCGAAATTCAAATCGGCTTAGGCTCAAATATCCGCCGCGGCGTTTTCGTTTTTATGATACATTATCCCTCAAACGTCGAAATTCGAGGAGAACGACATGCGGCTTTTCATCACGGTTCTATCCATGATCTCCGTCATCGCGTTCGGCTACGCCCTGGCCGGATATGCGGGATACGCCCTCGGGCGCGGAAGGGAGGATTACATCGTCCTGGGGCTTGCCCTGGGCTTTCTGACGGGCTCCCTCTCCCTGTGGCTCTGGAAACGGTGGATGCCCCTGTTTCTGGAGGAGGCGGACCCGAGGGAAGGGGAACGCAGCGATCGAGACGGGGGACATCCGTCTGAAGAAGAATGACTGGAGGGGAATGACGGCGCCCGCGCTCAATCCACGGCCATACCGGCCCTGAAGACCTCCAGCAGCGCGTCCAGGTCCGAGGCGCAGCCCGCGCGACGGCGCAGCTCGGCCGCCCCGCTCATCCCCCTGAGCATTCCCCCCATCAGCCGCTTGAGCAGCACCACGGCCAGACGTTCTCCGCACAGCGCCCTGGCCCGCTCGCCGAGGCGCGACAGCTCCGCGCCCCTCAACTCCGGGCTCGGATCGAGAAAGCCTCCGGGGATCGGAAGCTCCAGCGCGCGAAGCGATTCGGGGAACAGCCAGGGATTCGCCAGAGCGCCCCGCGCCAGCATCACGGCAGCACATCCCGCACCCAGATATTCCCGAACGTCCTCGGGAGTGCGCACATCGCCGCTCGCGGCAATCCTGCCGGGGAAACGCCGCGCCGCCTCCGCCACAACCGTCCTGTCCGAACGCCCCTCGTAGCGCTGGGCCGCCGTCCGGCCATGGATACAGACGTTCTCGGCCCCCGCATCGAGCAATCCCTCCACAAAACGTATCGTATCCTCGTTTTTCCCCTCACTGACCCGACGTATCTTGACCCAGACGGGAAGCCCCAGGCGCCCCAGCCGGCGCGTCATCTCGAACGCCTCGGAAGGGGCGTTCAGCAAAGCCGCGCCCGCCCCTCGCCGGGTCACCTTGGGCATGGGGCAGGCCATGTTGAGCCCCAGCCCGGCAAAGACGTCCCCCCCTCTCGCGCCCTTGAGCTCCAGGGCGACCTCCGCCCCCCTCGCCACCGTATCCGCCTCTCCCCCAAAGAGCTGGAGGATCACGGGCCCCTCGCCCGGCAGGGTCTCGAGCATATCCGAGGTCTTGCGGTTCGCCCGCACCAATCCGGCGCAGCTCACCATCTCCGTGTGGGTCAGGGCGGCCCCCAGCCTCGTAAAGAATTCCCTGACCGGCGCCGCCGTGACCCCGGCCAGGGGCGCCAGACAGAGCGGGTTGGCAAGCGCCAGTCCACCGACAAAAAACGCGCTCGCCGTCACGGCAAGGCTCTTTTCACGGAGGCTCGCTCGTGGATCAGGCGCAGGCCGTCCAGGGTGAGCCAGGGGTCCACCTGGTCGATGGTCCTGGAGAGCTCGGCCATGAGCTCCGCATGTCCGCCCGTGGCCACCACCCTGGCCTGGACGCCGAGCTCGGAACGGACCATCTCCACAAGCCGATCCGTCAGCCCCGCATTGCCAAAGAGTATCCCGGACTGGATGGATTCGTTGGTATTGCGCCCGATGACCGAGGGCGGCAGCTCCACGCCAACCTGAGGCAGCTTAGCGGTGCGGCCGAAGAGCGCGGAGATCCCCGATACGAGGCCAGGGGCGATCACGCCTCCCAGATAGGCCCCATCCACGGACACAACGTCGAGGGTGATGGCCGTCCCGTAGTCGACGACGATGAGCGGCGCCCCATACTTCGCGCGTCCGCCCAGGGCATTGACGATGCGGTCCGCCCCGACCTCGCGCGGGGAGGCGTAACGTATCTCCATGCCAATATCCGTGAAGGCGTCCACCCTCAGGGCCTCGACGTCCAGGAAGTTCCGTATCGCCTCGCTCACGGGGAGGTCGAGGGGGGGGACGACGCTCGCGAACACCGCGCCATCGATCCCCTCGGCCCCCACTCCCTTGGTCCCGAGCAGGGTGAGCAGATAGATTCCCAGCTCGTCGGACGTATGCAGAATGGAAGAAAGCCGCCAATGCGCCGTCAGTTTTTCCCCGTCGAATATCCCCACAACCGTCGTGGTGTTGCCCACATCCATCACCAGAAGCATTGCGCCCTCCTCCTTGGCAAAACAGCACCTTTGTCCTCGGCCTCGAAAGCCCCGTCCCATGTTTCTTTTAGTATATCAAAGGTAGCTTGCAAGCCCATGCTAAGGCATGATAACAGTTCGCCGGCAAGCTGCTCCCTGCCTCTTGACATATCCTCACAATCACTGTAATCTGTATCTACACCGTCTCAAGGGTCGGTAATTTCTTCTGTTTTAGGAGGCTTTTCTTGATGGCTCAGGGTACCGTGAAGTGGTTCAACGAGAGCAAGGGGTATGGTTTCATTACGGCTGACGAGGGGAAGGATGTTTTTGTGCACTACAGCGCTATTCTTGGCGACGGATTCAAAACCCTTGCCGAAGGCCAGAAGGTGTCTTTTGAAATCGTGAACGGCGAGAAAGGTCCCCAGGCAGCCAACGTCGAGAAGATTTAAGCCATCCTCCACCCTTTCCAAGTTCCAAGCTAGCGAAACCAACGAAACGGAGCCCCGGCGGGCTCCCTTTTTGTTGTTTGCCTCACACAGTCCGCCGCCCACAAACGGCTTCCTGTCCTCTCCGTCCTTATCAGGAAACGGCCCCCCAGCGTGCGATATCCCCCTGCGCGGCAGGGCGCTCGTGGATCTGACGCAGCACCTCAATGGCGACCTCCAGGGCACGTTTGCCATCCCGTATCCCCACGAGGGGCTGGCGCCCCTCCCTGACGCAGCCGATAAAATGGGCCAACTCCAGTTTGAGGGGCTCGCTCTTGGGGAAGATCGGCGTCTCCAGAATCTCGGTCTGACCGTTGGAATCCCGGACGCACCGATTGATCTGGACGGTCTGCGTCTCGTAGTTCACCGTGATGTGGCGCTGGGGCTCCATGATGTCCAGCTGCCGCTGCTTCTTCTCCGAGACGCGGCTGACCAGGATATGGGCCATGACCCCGTTCTCGAAGGTTATCTGGGCATCGGCGATGTCCTCGTGGTCCGTATGGACGCACCGCCCCGTCGCCGCAATCCGGGCTATGGGGGATGAGACCAGGGACAGGACGATATCGATGTCGTGGATCATCAGGTCCAGGACGACCCCCACGTCGTTGATGCGCGGGGAGAAAGGCCCTATTCGTTTGGACTCCAGATAGATGGGGCTGTGGACCGTCTGGGAGATATAGCGCACGGCGCTGTTGAACCGCTCGATATGGCCGACCTGAAGGACCAGGTCCTTCTTCGCGGCGAGCTTCAGCAGCTCCTCGGCCTCATCGGGACGGGTCGTCACCGGCTTCTCCACCAGGACATGGATTCCCGCCTCCATCGCCGTCCTGGCCACATCGAAATGAAGGCTGGTAGGAACGACTATCGAGACCGCGTCCGGGGCCTGCCGGCCGATCAGCTCCTCCATCGTGGAATAGGCAGGGACTCCAAGGTTCTCGCCGATCAGATGCGCGCGCTCCTCGTCCCGATCCGCAACGCCGACCAGACGTGCATCCAAAAGCTCCGTATACACCCGTGCATGATGTTGCCCCAAATGGCCGACGCCAATCACGCCTACCCTCTTGATCGCCGATTCCATCGCGGTTGTCCTCCAGGATTCGTAAGAGGCAAAAGGGCCTCGAATGCTCCAGGCCCTTCATGGTGCCCCTTTTTTTTCCGTTTTGTTTTATTATCCCCATCGGAGGCGATTTTGTGGCATACCCCGAAGCGACTTTCTCCGGAAAGACGGTCTTCATAAGGCTATCGCAACCTGCGGTTTGGGGTTAGGGTAGGGATACAATCAGAACCACCGGCTGAGCCGGTGGTTCTGATTCAGTCCATACTTCGGCCTATGCCATCAGGCCATGGAGACGAAAGCCATATCCAAACCCTCTCAGGCTGGCTCGAACGTGACCCGGTCCCGCCCCTCGCGCTTGCTTCGATAGAGGCAATCGTCCGTCCGGGAAAGCAGGGAGGCCATCGTCTCCCCCTTGCGGGGTTCCGTGGCGCCGAAGGACATCGTCACGCGGACCTCCACCATCCCGGACCGGACCATGGTAGCGCTGACGGCCTCTCGAAGGCGGTCCAGGCGGCGCACCAAATCCTCCGCCGAGATGTTCTTCAACAGGATGAGGAACTCCTCCCCGCCCCAGCGTCCCACGACGTCCGAGGCTCGCAGCCCGTGCGAGAGGACGCGGGCCACCTCCTTGAGCACCTCATCCCCCACGTCGTGGCCGTAGGAGTCGTTGACGTTCTTGAAAAAGTCGATGTCGCACATCACGCCGACGAAACTCCTACGCTCCTCCTCCCAGAGCCGGAGTGCCTCCTGAAGCTTCTCCTCGAGGTAGCGGCGATTGGGGATATTCGTCAGGGCGTCGCAGTAGGCGATCTGACTCATCTCCGAGAGGCGGTTCTCAAGGTCTCGGGACTCCCGGACGGACCCGAAAACCAGGGCCGCGCCGACTACCTTCCCCTTCCGCCCCAACAGGGGGAAACAGCTCAACTCGAGGGGAATCCAATACCCGTCCCTGTGGCGCAGGTTCGTCACGATAGGGACCGTCCCGGAGCGCGGAGACGCGGGAATGCAGCTCTCCAGAGAGCCCTGACAGCCGCAAAAGGACACGATGTTCAAATCCGTCCCACTGATCCACTCGCAGCAGGGCTTCCCCACGACATCCTCCGAGCGGTACCCCAGAAAATACTCGGCCGCGTCGTTCCAGTACGTGATCAGACGATCTGGATTCAGAAAACACACCCCGCTGAGAAGCCCGTCCAGGAGAACACGCTCCTGAGGAGAAGGTAACAGAGGCTTCACATTTTTTCCCCCTTGCCGGTCACGTTGCAAATCGTCCCCTCCCCCAAAAAATTCATCCTGCCGCCCCGACCCCAAGGGCTACAGGATCGCCTACGCAACCCCAACACGCGCCCTCGCCGGGCCTGCGCTGAGGGGCTGTGGGAGAACGTTATCTCGCCTTTTTGGCCAGGCGTCCCAACTCCTCGACGAGGGGCCGGATGCGCTTGTCGTTCGCCGGTTTCCGGAGCGCATCGGCCGCGCTGATCTTCCTCTTCCAGTACTCCTCGTTGCGCTTGACGCTGATGCTGATGACCGATCCCTCCAGGGATAGCCCGGCAAAAAGCCCCTTTGTCATGGAATAGCTGTAGATGGACGCCTTCATCTGAGCATCCGTCGCGGCCTCGGCGCGCCGCCCCACGGGCCCGGCGGCCACCGACACGTCTCCACCGAGCTTGGTCTTGCTGCTCAGGAAGGCCTCGACCCCTTTCTCGTTCGTCACGACGAGGATCAGGGAGATCTTCTGGGCCCCGATCTGGAACCCCAGGGAGCCGCCCCCAAGGTTATAAAAGCTCGGGCCGTACCATTTTCCGTTCTCCTTGCGCAGGATCAGCCCCTCGCCGTACTCCCCGCCAAGGATGAGCCCCGCCTTGACCATCGAGGGAACGAAGGCGATGGCATGGGCCCCCTCGACGACATCCGCCATGTCCCGCGCGTCGTCCTGACCAAGCATCGCCCTCAGGACATCGACGGAATCCCTAATCAACGACTCCGGGGACGCCGCCGCCGCAGGGGACGCCCCCAGCATGAAAGTCGCGAGGACCAGAACCGCACCCAGGAATTTTCGCATCACTTCGCCGCCTTTCTCTCACAATCGTTCTCCCCGCCGCCTCCCACCTCCGACGGTGACGCCGCCGCGTACGGGCAGAGAGGTTCGTCGGCGTGGAGGAGTCAGTCGGAGGAGTCAGTCGGAATGGAGAAGTCCATCGGACTCGAACAACTGCACCAAAAGCCCGTGCCGGAGCCCATTGATGCTCACGGTAAAGGATCCGGCGCCCAACGCCTCCAGCGCGCACAGGACGATACACGAGCTGGCCAGAACCAGGTCGGCCCGGCTCGCGGGCAGACCGCGTATGCGGCGCCGTGCCTCGAGCGTTGCGGCGGCGTAGCGGCGCATCTGCCCCTCGACGTCCCCGCGGGTCAGCTCCATGCCATTGAGCCTGAGGGGCGCGAAGCCGGGGAGCCCCAGCTTGACCGAGGCCATGGCCACCACCCCGCCCCCAAGCCCGATGACCGACGGGGGCCTCGAGAGGTCCGCCCACTCTATTTTACTGCAAAGGAGCAGATCCCGGACATACCGCAGGGCCAGGTCCAGGGATTCCGGGGCCGGGGGATCCGCCGCAAAGAAACGCTCGGTGAGGCTCACCGCGCCCACGGCGACGCTCTCCGACCGTGTCGCGCCCCCCGGCGAGGCCCCGAATACGAACTCCGTGCTTCCTCCACCCGTGTCGAACACCGCAAAGGGCCCGCCGCCGCCGGAGCCGTCCAGCGCGCCCCTCCAGGCGAGGCGGGCCTCCTCCTCCCCCGAGAGGATCCGGACCTCGAGCCCCGTGCGACCGAGGATCTCCCTCAGGAAGTCCTGCGCGTTCCCCGCAACGCGAAGGGCCATCGTCCCGACCAGGCACGGCTCCGCCCCCATCTCGCGCGAACGGCGGACCATCTCCTCCACCACACGGGCTCCGTTTCGGATCGCCTCCCTCCTCAGCCGTCCGTCCGCGGTCCGCCTGCCCAGGCGGACGACCTCGGTCGTGTCCAGCAGCACCTCGATCCGCCCCGCAAGGCAGCGCGCGACGCGCAGCTTGATGGAGTTGCTCCCGATGTCGACGACGGAACGGAGCCCGGCCCCCATAACCTAAACGGCCCCCCCGCCGCCCTGGAGGCGGCGGCGCGTCCACCCCTCCTGGAGGATGAAGAACAGGGCCGTCGCGGGGATCGTGAGCAGGAGCCCGGCCGTCCCGGCGAGGCTCTGCACGATCTCCTGGGCGATATACGGATCGTTGAGGAGGCCGACGACGTCGGCCCCCGCGCTGCTGATCAGGATCGTCATGGGCAGCGCCGCCCCCAGATAGGCCAGGATCAGGGTGTTGATCATGCTCCCCAGCACCTCGCTCCCGACGTTCAGGCCCGCCGCCAGGAGGCGCCGCAGGGGGATATCCGGGTCGTAGTCCACGAGCTCCGCCATCGAGGCCGTTATGGAGATGCCGACGTCGAGGACCGCGCCGATGGCCCCGATCAGGATCGAGGCGAGCAGCAGCCCGCGGACATCGATGTCGGGTAGGGTCGAGGCCAGCAGGGCGGCCCCTTCCCCCGCCAGCCCGTTGAGCTGCCAGCAGAGGACCATCGCCCATCCCATAAGGAACCCGCAGCCGACGCCGCCCAGGCTGCCGAGGAGGGCGACCGTGCGGCAGCGGGACCGTTTGACGACGCAGACGATCGTCAGGACCGAGATTACGAGCACGGCGGCGAACGCCAGGGGAATCGGGGGCCAGCCCGCCGACATCAGGGGGATCACCCCCCAGAGCAGGCAGACGATGGAGAGCCCCAGGCCCAGCAGAGCCCGGAACCCCGCCCATCCGGCAAAGGTCAGCAGCAGGGACGAGACCAGCGCGACGAAGGCGGCGACCGAGGGGATGCGGTAGGCATCCGCTATGGAGTACTGCCTGCTGCCGTCCTCGAAGGTGTCCTCCACCAGCAGATAGCGATGATCCGGAATCGGATCGACGCCGCTCCCGGCAAGGCGGGTCACGACGACGCCGAAGGTACGCCCCTTCTGGTCCCCCGTCAGCACGAGGACCTCCAGCCGCCGCTCGAGGGCGGGGAAGGTCTCGTCACCGCTCCCGTCCACGCTTCGGTCGTCCGGAACCTTCTCCCGGGGCGCCTCGGGCCCGGCCTCGAGAATTCTCACGACGAGGGATTCCCGGCTGTTCCAGATCCCTATCGTCCAATAGTCCGCCGCCCAATAGACCAGCCCGACGAAAAACAGGCTGACGATAAAACGCAGAAGAAACCTCCTCCAACCGGACAGGCCGGACAAAAACATCTCAAATCCCCCTCGCTCCGCGGCCGACCTAACGACCGCGCGCTCTGCAACTCAACATCGGCCGCCCTCTCGAACTCAATCCAAATCCCGATCGTCCCAGCCCCACTCGGCGGCGAAGGAGCGCATGTCCTCCGGCAGGGGCGCATGGAAGGTCCGCCCCGACAGCTCGGCCAGGGAAGGCAGCTCGGGAAACCCCAGCAGGGCCGCGTGCAGCAGAGGACGCCGCACCCGCTCCGCCCATCTCCGGTTGGCCTCGAAGTAGCCGTACTTCCGGTCCCCCAGGATGGGAAAGCCCGCGTGGGCCATGTGCACGCGGGCCTGGTGCGTGCGCCCCGTCAGAAGGTCGATGGACACCAGGGAAAGTTTTTCGTCCCCCGCCAGCCGCCGGAAGCGCGTCAGCGCGCTCTTTCCGCCCCGGTTCACCCGGACGGTGTTCGCCGCGGCGTCCTTCAGGAGCGGCGCATCGACCTCCCCCGACTCGGGGGCCCGTCCCACGACGATCGCCAGGTAGCGCTTCGTCACGCGCCTCTCCTTGAAAAGGCGCTCCAATCCCCTCAGGGCGTCCCCTCTGAGGGCGACGGCGAGCGCGCCCGTCGTGTTTCGGTCGAGGCGGTGGACCGCGGCGGGCGAGAAGCCGGCCTCCCGCCCCCCGACCATGCCCCAGACCCGGGTCACGACGCTGTCCCCGTCCTTGACGTCGGGCTGGACGAGCAGGTTCGCGGGCTTGTCCACCACCAGCGCCGACTCCCCGCGCCAGAGGATCGGGACGGTCCCCCAGCGCCGCTCGAAGGTCCGCTCCTCCGGCCCCTCCCAGGAGACGTAGAGCTCCTGTCCCGCGCGAACGCGCGTCCCCGGCTCCCGCACCCGAACGGAGTCCAGGCGCACCGACCCCATGCGGAGCCCGCGCATGATCGCGGAGAGCGGCATGGCCGGCCATATCGACCGCAGCGTGCGGTCGAGCCGCCGCCCGTCATGGTCCCGGGACAGGATCAGGCTGTGACTCATCGCCGAGCTTCTTTCCCGCCCGGACCGGCCAAAGAGGCCGACGACGCGGCGGAGCCGCGCCACAGCCGACGCTGCAGCACGGGGACGAAGTCGGTCACATCCCTCCCCGCATCCATCTGGGCCACCTGTTCCCGCCAGCAGTAGAGCTTGAAGTCCAGCTCGTCCGCGGCCGAGACGATCATCGCCTCGGACGTGGCGGGGAGCACCGGCGAGCCGAACTCCCGGCTGCCGTGATGGCTCACCAGGATGTGCCCGATCGCCAGGGCCCGCTCCCTGTCGAACCCATCCTTCTCGGCCAGCGACATGAACCGGTGGTACCCCAGGACGATATGGTCCACGACGTTTCCGGGAAGCGTCACCTGGGGCGTCGGGGACAGGCGGTAGGACTCGAGCTTGCCCAAATCGTGCAGAAGCGCCCCCGCGGCGACGATGTCCGCGTCGGCCGGGACGCCGGAGGCGGCGTAGCTCCGAACGAGGGCGAGGGCCGCCCGCGCCACGGACAGCGAGTGCTCCAGCAGCCCCCCCACATAGGCGTGGTGGACCGACACGGCGGCGGGCCAGGCCCTGTATTCCCTCCACAGGCCCCGCTCGAAGAAGATCCTCGTCAGGAAGCCCCTGATGGGCTCCCCGCAGGCTTCGATCCGCTCGCGGAACTCGGCCTCCATCGCCTCGTCGGAGAAGGGCGAACGGCGCACGAAGCCGTGCGGCGGATACTTTTCCTGATCCACGCGATACACCACGTTGAAGTTGTACTGATTCTGGTCCCGGAACTCCACCACCTTGCCCATCAGCCCGACGGTGCACCCCTCCAGGCCGAGGGCCGCGTCGTCGGCGAGGGGGTCGAGGCGTATCCTGGAATCCCCCTCGAGGTTCCACCACTCGGAGCTGCTCCAGATCTTGCCGTCTATCTGTCCCGTCCCGTCCATCACCGAGATGTCCCAGAAGGGATTGTCGTTTTTATCCTTCTTGCGCACGAGGCGCGAGGCGACCCCCAGCAGAGAAAACGTCGCGTCCTTGGGGAGCCTGCGGATCTCCTCCGTCGTCAACCTTTGTTTTTCCTTCAATTCCGTCCGCTCTCTTCCATTCTCTTCCATAAATTTGAACCTTCATATCGTTATATTCTATAATAAAAAGACCTGGAAGCGGCAAAGGACGAGAGGCCGAACGGAAAAATCGGGAAGAAAAAAATCGGGAAAGACGAGGAGTCTGCCTTCATGAAATTCATGAAAAACGGAATGGGAAACGTTTTCCCCGCCCGGCGGGACGGGTGGAGGGCGGCGTCATGATCCTCTCCGGCCGGGAGATCCTGAGGCACATGGGGAAGGAGATCGTCATCGACCCCTTTGACGAGAGGAGGCTCAACCCCAACAGCTACAACCTGACCCTGCACGACGAGCTGATGATCTACCGGAACGAGGTCCTCGACATGAAGACCTCCAACGAGACCGAGACGCTCGCCATCCCCGAGGACGGGCTCCTCCTGGAGCCGGGCAGGCTCTATCTGGGCCGCACCGTCGAGTACACCCGGACGGATGCCTACGTCCCCATGCTCGAGGGGCGCTCGTCCACCGGAAGGCTCGGGCTCTGCATCCACGTGACGGCGGGGTTTGGAGACGTCGGCTTCGCGGGCTACTGGACGCTCGAGATCTTCTGCATCCACCCCATCCGCATCTATCCGGGGGTCGGGATCTGCCAGATCTACTACCACACCATCGCGGGCGACTACGATCCCTACCGCAGCGGCAAGTACCAGAACAACACGGGGATCCAGCCCAGCCTGATGTACCGGGAGTTCCAGCCATAAAAAATCCCCTTCGCTCCTGATATAATGAGGAAAACACGCAAGGCGGGACAGTTTTCGGGCGGAGGGAAATGGCAGGGAATGAAAAAACTGGGGATGATCGTCAACGCGCACAAGCCGGGGGCCGTCGCGATGGCCAGGCGTCTGCTGCAGTGGGGCCGGGACAGGGGGCTGCCCTTCCTTCTGCCGCATCCGGAGGCCTCCGTGCTGACGGCGGCCGGGCTCTCCGACGAGGAGTGGCTCGGGACGGTCGAGGTCGCCATCGTGGTCGGCGGGGACGGGACGTTCCTGCGCGCCGCGCGCTACGTCCTGGACGCGGGGACGCTCCTCTACGGCATCAACCTGGGGCATCTGGGCTTCCTCTCCTCGGGAAAGCCCAACAACGTGGAGGAGGACCTGGAGAACATCCTGAACGACCGCTATAACATCCTGGAGCGGCGTCTTCTGCACTGTGTCCTCTATCGGGATGGGGCCCCGCTCCACACGCTTTACGCGCTCAACGACATCGTCCTGAGCAAGAACGCCATTGCGCGCCTGCTCCACATCGAGGTGCGCTTCGACGACCGCTTCTTCGGCATCCTTCCCGCCGACGGGATCATCGTATCCTCCCCCACGGGCTCGACCGCCTACGCGCTCTCCGCGGGCGGCCCCATCATCCCGCCCCACCTCGACAGCATGCTGCTGGCCCCGCTCTGCGCCCACACTCTCTACTCCCGCCCCCTAATGGCGGCGGCGACGGACCGCATCTCGCTCATCCCTCGAGAGGGCTCCCGGGACATCACCCTGACCCAGGACGGCCAGCTCGGCTATGAGGTCCTCCCCGGGGACCGGGTGGACGTCGAGCTTGCGCGGGACAAGTGCGTCCGCACCATAACCATGCCCGAACGCACCTTCCTCGACCTGGTCCAGGAGAAGCTGGGCTGGGGACAGAGCCGGCCGGGGCCCGAAAGGGAATAGGGTCCACTGTGCTGGAGCGCCTCACCCTCTGGAACATCGGGGGCATCGGCCACACCGTCCTCTCCCTGGGCCGGGGGCTGACCGTCATCACCGGTGAGAGCGGGGCGGGCAAGAGCAGCATCGTCCGCGCCCTGGAGCTCGCCTCCGGCTCCCGCGTCCAGTCCTCACTGATCCGTGGGGGGGAGGATGAGGCCGGTGTCGAGGCGGCGTTCCGGACCGACGCCCGCTTCCCCGACCTGGACGATTCCCTCCAGCCGGAGGATGGGGCCCTCTTCGTGCGGCGCGTCCTGTCGCGCGGGGACCGTTCACGCTGCGCCCTCCAGGGTCTCTCGGTCCCTCTGGGGACCTGCGCTCAGGCCGTAGGCCTTCTGCTCCACATTCAAAGTCAGTTCGCGCAGATGGAGCTTCTGGACGTCGGACGGCAGCTCTCCATGGTGGACGCCTGCACCGATTCCGGGACCCGCGCGGCGGCCGAGGAGCTTCGCACCGTATTCGACCGGGCGCGCGCCTGCGACCGGGACCTGAGAACGATGAACGAGCGGCGGACCGAGATCGAGCGCCGCTATGCCAACGCCAACGAGGTCCTGGCGCTGGTCCGAAGGGTGCGGCCGGAGCCCGGGCTCGAAGGGGCCCTCGAGGAGCGGCTGAGCGCGCTCGGCCGTCGCCTGTCCCTCCAGGAGCGGGCGAGGCAGAACCTGGACCGCCTCACCGGGGGGCTCTCCGAACAGGGCCTCCTGGACGAACTGCGGAACCTCATGGAGTCCCTGCTGGAGTTCCTGCCGGAGCTCGAACGCGACGAGGGGCGACGCGCCTTGGCGGAGGGCGCGCAGGCATTCGTGGATGTCGCCGAGTCCGTCCGCGACGTTCTGGACTCGCGCTCGAACGAGGCGCAGGAGAGGGAGGAGCTGGAGGCCCGGCTTGGGGCCGTCCGCCGGCTCAAGCGCCTGTCCGGGACCCGGACCGAGGAGGAGCTGCTGGCCTGGTGCCGGAACGCCTCGGAGAGCCTCGAATGGCTGGAGGCCAGCTACGCGCAGCTCGAGGAGACCACACAGCGGTCCAGAGAGCTCAAGAAAAGGGCCAGCACCCTGGCCCTGACTCTGAGGGAGGGGCGAAGAAGCGCCTCGGCCGAACTGGAGCGCAAGGTCAACGGCCTCCTTGCCGGCCTGGGGATGGAGGGGACCGTGTTCTCCGTCCGCTTCAAGGCATTGGACAAGCTGCGCCGCAGCGGGGCCGACGAGGCCGAGTTCCTCCTCAGCGCGGGGAAGCGCTCGGGGCGCGTCGAGAAGATCGCCTCCGGCGGGGAGCTCAGCCGGCTGCTCCTGGCGCTCCAGCTGTCGCTGCCCGACCCGTGGCTGCCCCCGACGCTCGTCTTCGACGAGGTGGAGGCCGGACTGGGCGGGCGCGCCGCGGTGCTCTCGGGTCGGAAGCTCAAGGAGCTCTCGCGGCGTACCCAGGTCATCCTGGTCACCCACGAGGCCTCTATTGCAGCCCTGGGCGACAGCCACATCCTCGTCCACCGCGAGGGTGGCGAGTCCCTGGTACGGGCCGTCGAGGGCGAGGAGCGCGTGCACGAGATCGCTCGAATGCTCTCCGGCTCCCCGGACCTGGCGGAGGCTCAGGAGCACGCGAGGCGCCTGCTGGGGGAGGCCGGCGGGGGTGGTCCAGTAGGCTCGCGGATGTAAGGCTCCTTCCATTTTATGTTTGTATTTATGTTTGTAGCTTCTGGCCAGGACCTCATATCCTCTTGTTTTTGTTTGTTCCAGTCACCTTAAATTTTGGTTAGCTTATTCTGGGAGGCGATATGCCCATGTCGTGTGTCTGCAAAAAGCAAAATTTTGAGGAAAAAAATGCTTTGATTCTAAAAAAATTTAATGAGCTGCGGGATAAGGACCCTGGGAAACTGAGGGAGCCTTTAAAACTGTCCTGGAGCAACTGGGGGTTTGGAATGGAGTCCCTGGAGGATTCCTGCGCTAGGCTCTCGGGCGTCGGCTTAAAGTACATTGAACTGCACGGCAACCACTACGGCCCGGATTTGGGATACAGAGCAGAGGATACCATGGCTGTTCTGCGAAAATATGACATGAAGGTCTCCGGCGTATGCGGCATGTTTTCAGTACATAACGATCTCTCATCGAATGTGCCGCACCAACGCCAGGCCGCCGTTGATTACCTTCGCCGCACCATACCTTTTACGGCAGCCGTCGGAGGACACTATCTTCTCGTCGTCCCTGGCGCAGTGGGCCGTCCTGTTGCCTATGACGCCAACGAATTTGACCGGAGCGTTGAGACCCTGAGGATCGTCGCGGATCTTTTCGCTCAGCACTCGGTCCGTGCCGCGATAGAACCCATCCGTGCGGATGAGGTGAGTTTCATCCATACGGTTGCG